>CAXMPH010000001.1:0-4515 GCA_964195055.1 uncultured Chthoniobacterales bacterium
CATCAGCCGAAGAGGTTAAACTCAATGCCGCCGCTCAGGCCTTCACTATTGAAGCAGAGTCGGTGGCGCGTGCCGAAGCGATCACCCGCGAAGCCGAAGCCCTCAGTGGCCGCCCCGAAGTCTTGCGCTTGCGCAGCATCGAGCGCTGGGATGGCGTCTTGCCCAAGATCACCTCGGGAGAGGGCAGCATGATGCAAATGCTGAACCTCGACTCCAAACTCCTCGAATCTACCTCGAAAAATCCGTGAACCATGGCGGTGATGATTGGCGGATCCGCGCTGAGATCAATCACGCCGCTCTCCACCACAATGCGATAATTCTCCGAGCCGCTCTCGGGAAGGATCTGGAGATTCTCGCAGTGGTCAAAGCCAATGGCTATGGCCACGGGGGTCCTTCGGTGGCTCGGACCCTGGCTCCTTTAGTCGAGCAATTCGGCGTAGCCACTTACGAGGAAGCCCTTGAGATCAAGCAGGCCGCTCCAGATCACGACATCCTCGTTCTCAGTCCCTGTCTCCCCGAGGAACGCCGAGCGGTGGTCCAAGCTGGTTTTATTCCGGTTGTTTCCAGCACGGAGGAGGCCATGGCGTACGCCAACTTGGCCCACACCTCAACTGTTCCTATCCATCTCTGCATCGACACCGGGATGGGACGCATCGGCATCTGGCAGGACGAGGCCCTGACAAAGGCACGGTCTATCGCCGCCCTTCCCAGGATCGTAGTAGAGAGTGTTTCTACCCATTTGCCGGTGGCTGACACTGATTCGGATTTTACCGAGGCCGAGCTAGAATTCTGGATGGCGCTGGTCGATCAGCTTCGCCCCATCCTTCCTCAAGCCAAATTTCATGCCCTAAACAGCGCCGCCTCACTGAGGCAACCCCAATATGGGGCAGACCGCATCCGTCCTGGCTTGGCCCTTTATGGAATTTCCCCATGGAGTGAATTCCCTTATCAACTCCAACCAGCGATGACCCTCAAGACCCGCATCACCCTCGTGCGCCAAGTTGGCATCGGTCGAGGGGTCAGTTATGGACGAGATTTTATCACTGATCAACCCATGCGTATTGCCACCCTGGCGATGGGTTATGCCGACGGCTACCCGCGGCAAAGTTCCAACCGCGGGGCGGAGGTTCTCATCCGAGGCCAACGCTGCCCGGTCCTTGCCCGCATCACCATGGACCAGTTCATGGTCGACGTGACCCACCTTCCAGCCAACCTTGAACCGGGGGAAGAGGTGGTTCTCTTTGGCCGACAGAATCAGGCCGAGATCAGTGTTCATGAGGTTGCCGCTTGGTCGGGAACCATCACTTGGGATATCCTGACTCGCCTCGGACGGCGGGTAGAGGTTGTCCATCACCTGGCTTGAGAAAAAACAACCTGACCAACCAGCCTCTTTTTCCTTGCACCTGAGACGCCACAAGGTCACTCTGCCCGACCTTTACGACTTCGCTTGTGCGGGGTCGCCGCTGTCACAAGCCAGGGTAGCTCAGCGGTAGAGCAGGGGACTCATAAGCCCTTGGTCGGGAGTTCGATTCTCCCCTCTGGCACGACAAAATTAAAATATCTCCCATGGCTAATATCAAATCCGCCGCAAAACGCGCCCGTCAGTCAATCGTCCGCACCGCGCGTAATCGTAGCACTCTGCAATCGCTCAAAACGCTTTCGCGCAGGTCTGCCACGGCTTTCGAGACGAAGGACAAAGTAGCTGCCTCAACTCAAGCTCGCGAGCTCAGTTCCGAGTTGGATCGCGCCGTCAAACACGGAACGATTCACCGCAATGCGGCCAACCGCCGCAAAAGCACCCTCGCCCGCAAGCTGGCCAGCCTTTAAGGGCTAGGCCTTTCTTTTTCGCCGAGAATCTGACGGGCCGTCAGATCTATTACCAAGCACCCAGTCCTCCGGCGGGGTCATTAAAGGCAAGGTCGCTCTAGCGAAGCCACCCTCTGGGGGGTCATCTTTCGGGGGCTCAACCTTCCGGCCAGTCTTTTTGTCCTAGATAAAGCTCTACGACCAAAAAGAGCTCTTTATTCTCGGGCTAGCTAGAATTTAAGATAGGAGAGTCTTCACGATGATTCTGTTTTTTACTGGCTCTTAAGCTACCAAAGAAAACCCGTAGCTCCATTGGAGACGCCCCAACCAAAACATCATTAGCAAAAGATCATGCTGAAAGAGCCACGCCTCAAACACTCTCCCGCCGAGCCCATCGAAATGGCCGGCCGCACCCTGCTCGTAGCCAACCGCAGCGAAATTGCCATTCGTGTTTTTCGAGCTGCCAGCGAACTGGGGATGCGCACTATCGCAATTTACGCGGATGAAGATCGATTCTCTATCCATCGCTTCAAAGCCGATCAGGCCTACCTCGTTGGGCAAGGTAAGGGTCCGGTAGGTGCCTACCTCGATATCGAAGGCATCGTTGGCTTAGCCCGCGAGCGTGGGGTGGACATGATTCACCCGGGCTACGGATTTCTCTCAGAAAACCCCGATCTGGCTCGCGCCTGTGATGAGGCAGGCATCACCTTCATCGGACCACGAGCGAACCTCCTCGAAATGATGGGAGACAAAACGGCCGCGCGTACTTTGGCCAAAAAATTAAATGTTCCGGTTCTTCCGGGTACGGAGGCGGCTATCGGAAAACGTGGGGACGCCCTCAAGATCGCCAAAAAGATCGGTTTCCCTTTGATTATCAAAGCTGCTTTCGGCGGTGGTGGCCGCGGTATGCGCGTTGTCCGCGAAGAAGGCAATTTAGTCCAATTACTTGACGAGGCCCGCAATGAGGCAGAACTCGCCTTCGGCAACCCGGCCGTGTTTCTGGAGAAGTACATTCCCCGGGCCAAACACATCGAAGTGCAGATCCTCGGTGACTCTCACGGCCATGTACTCCATCTCCATGAGCGCGACTGCTCGGTCCAGCGACGGCATCAAAAAGTGGTCGAAGTCGCTCCCTCCATCGGACTGCCGGACCAGATTCGTGCCGAGCTATGCCAAGCTGCGGTCGAAATCGCCCGCAGCATCCGCTACAATAATGCGGGTACGATTGAGTTCCTCTACGACGTGGACCAACAAAAATGGTTCTTCATCGAGATGAATCCTCGCATCCAAGTCGAGCACACCGTGACCGAGCAAATCACCGGCATCGACTTGGTACGCTCGCAAATCCTTGTTGCCGCGGGGGCAAAACTGCACGGCCCCGGTCTCGAACTGCCGGCCCAGGCGGATATTCCTCGCAATGGTTTCGCGGTGCAATGCCGAGTTACTACCGAGGATCCCGCTAACAAGTTCACCCCGAACTACGGCAAGATCATCACCTACCGCACCGCTGCCGGCTTCGGGGTACGACTGGACTCCGGCATGGGAACCACCGGCAGCACCATTACTCCCTTCTACGACTCTCTCTTGGTCAAGATCACCACCTCCGGAAGGACTTTTCCCATGGCCCTGCAGCGGATGCATCGCGCCCTTCGCGAGTTCCGCATTCGTGGAGTGAAAACCAACATGCCGTTTCTGGAAAACGTGGTGACCGATCCTGTTTTTTGCTCAGGTGAGGCCACCACCACCTTCATCGACAAAACTCCTAAATTATTCGAATTCAAACCCCGCCGTGATCGAGCCACCAAACTGATGCGCTTCCTTGCCGATGTCACAGTTAACGGCAACGCCGAGTCCAAAGGCTACCAGCCCCCTCACCGGTTCACCGCCGCTCCGCTTCCTCAAATCAATCTTCGGATCGATCCACCAGCCGGAACCCGGCAGAAACTGCTGGAACTTGGACCAGAGAAGTTCGCCGCCTGGACCCGACGGCAGAAGCGAGCACTCTTTACCGACACCACCTTCCGCGACGCCCACCAGTCTCTTCTCGCTACCCGAGTGCGCACCCACGACATGTTGCTCATCGCCGACGCGGTATCCCGGAGAACCCCTCAGCTATTCAGCCTAGAGATGTGGGGTGGGGCCACTTTTGATGCCTCGATGCGATTCCTCCACGAGGATCCATGGGAGCGACTTCGCTCCCTCCGCGAGCGTATTCCTAATATTTGTTTCCAGATGCTCCTGCGCGGATCGAATGCCGTGGGATACTCCAACTACCCTCCTAACGTAGTCCATGGCTTCATCCGCCATGCCGCCGAGAGTGGCATGGATATCTTTCGTGTCTTCGACTCGCTCAATGACCTTTCTAACATGAAAGCGGCGATGGAGGCGGTGCGTCAGACTGAGGCCATCTGCGAAGGAACCATTTGCTACACTGGCGATATCCTCGATCCCAAGCGGGTCAAATATTCCCTCAAATACTACCTACGACTGGCCAAGGAACTGGAAAAAATGGGGGCTCATTTCTTAGCCATCAAAGACATGGCCGGCCTCTGCCGACCCTTTGCTGCCAAAGCACTGGTCAAGGCCCTCCGTGCCGAAACAGGACTCCCCATCCACTTCCATACCCATGACACCAGCGGCATCAACGCTGCCTCTGTTCTGGCCGCGATTGACTCTGGAGCTGATGTGGTAGATGCCGCCCTCTCTTCC
>CAXMPH010000001.1:4525-8046 GCA_964195055.1 uncultured Chthoniobacterales bacterium
CTCAACAGCCTTGCCGCGGCACTGCAGCACACGGCTAAGGATTCGGGATTAGACTACGACGCTCTCAATGAGCTTGCCGACTACTGGGAGCAAGTTCGGACCTTTTACGCACCCTTCGACACCGCGCCGCGAACCGGTAGCGCCGAAGTTTACCTCCACGAAATGCCAGGCGGCCAATTCACCAACTTAAAGGAGCAGGCCGCCTCTATGGGTCTAGCTCATCGCTGGCCGGAAATTGCCCGCTGCTACGCTGAAGTTAATACCCTCTTCGGTGACATCGTCAAAGTCACCCCCTCGAGCAAGGTGGTTGGCGACATGACCCTCTTTCTTTTCACCCGAGGAGTCAAACCGGCCGACGTGCCCAATCTCCCCGCGGGGACACCCTTCCCCGAATCGGTGAAAGACATGTTGGCCGGCGGACTGGGAGAGCCCATAGGAGGCTGGCCCAAAGATGTTGTAAAAGCTGTTCTCGGCTCAAAAAAACCGAAAACCGCACGCGCTCCCAAGGTGGTCCTAGAAAAAGTACGCAAAGAACTGGCGGGCAAACTCAAGCATGCCCCCAACAACAACGAACTCTACAGCCATCTCATGTACCCAGATGTTTTTGCAGGCTTTACCAAGTTCTGCCGAGAATATGGGGATGTGGGAGCGCTGCCGACACCGGCCTTTTTCTACGGTCTCCAACCCGGCGAGGAGATCGCGGTCGAGATCGAGCAAGGCAAGACCCTCTTCATCAAACTGGTCAACCTTGGATCGGCCGATAAACACGGCCAACGCATTGTCTTTTTTGAACTCAATGGCATGCCGCGCGAAGTCACCATCGCGGATAAATCGCTGAAGACAGAAAAAAAAGTGCGACGCAAAGCCGACCCGGCTAACCCCCTCGAGGTGGGTGCTCCGATTCCTGGGATGATCACCAGCCTTGGCGCCGGCAACGGGGCTAAGGTGGATAAAGGGGACAAGCTGCTCACCCTCGAAGCGATGAAAATGCAGACGACACTCTACGCTCCATCCGACGGCTTCGTCGTCGAGTTTTTGTCAGCGGCGGGCGATGCCGTCGACACCGGAGACTTACTCGTCCGACTGCGGGAATGAGCAGGGCCTAACCCTGAGCAAGGACAGAATTTACCGAAACCCTCCGAAAGCTAGGAACAGGGCGGCTGAAGCAGTCCTGCACTATCGTGCCTCAAAAAAGCTAAGGGGTGCAGATCCGGCCTCGGGCGAATCAGGGGGTAAAGCTCACCCCCTCCCGGATGGCTTCTGCGAAAACTCCAAGTGGTCCTTCGTCAGTTCGCCGATCACGGTGTCACCTGGGCCAAACTGGCCGTCGAGTAGGGCCACACTCAGAGGATTGAGAATCTGCTTTTGGATAACCCGCTTAAGAGGGCGAGCACCATATGCCGGATCATAGCCTTCCTTCCCCAAAAAATTCCGAGCTTTTTCGGTTAACTCGAGATGGATCTTCTGATCTTCCAAACGTCGGAGGAGGTGCTTGAGCTGGATGCCGACGATTTTTGTGATTTCTTGGGCGCTGAGGCGGTCAAAGATGATCGTCTCATCGATGCGGTTGAGAAATTCCGGGCGGAAATGTTCCTCCAGTGCCTCCATGACGCGGCGGTTACGCTCCTGAACCGGCAGATCCTCCATGATGAACTGACTGCCGATATTGGAAGTCATAATGATAACCGTATTTTTGAAATCCACCGTGCGCCCGTGACCATCGGTGATCCGACCATCGTCGAGGACCTGAAGCAGCGAATTAAAGACATCAGGATGCGCCTTCTCCACCTCGTCAAAAAGAACCACGGAGTAAGGCCGCCGCCGTACCGATTCGGTCAACTGTCCGCCCTCCTCATAACCGACATAGCCGGGGGGAGCTCCTATCAGACGCGCCACCGTGTGCTTCTCCATGTACTCGCTCATATCGAGTCGAATGATGGCGCTCTCGTTATCAAAAAGAAATTCGGCCAAGGCTTTGCCCAATTCGGTTTTGCCCACTCCGGTCGGCCCCAGAAAAATAAATGACCCAATCGGACGGTTTTCGTCCTGAAGACCTGCCCGGGCACGGCGAACCGCATTAGCGACAGACTTGATCGCCTGTCCCTGCCCGACAACCCGCTCGAGCAAACGTTCTTCCATTTTGACCAGCTTCTGTCGCTCCCCTTCCTGCAGACGTGAAACAGGAATACCCGTCCACGTCGCCACCACATGGGCCACGTCATTCTCCATCACCTCTTCGCGTAGAAGTTGCTCTCCCCCTACCCTAAGCAGTTTGCCGTTGTGCTCTTCCAATTGACTGCTCAAATCTGGAATCTTGCCATATTGGATTTCGCTGGCTTTCGTGTAGTCCCCTTGGCGCTGAGCCACTTCAAGTTGATTTTTCAGACCCTCTAATTGCCCGGCCAATTTACGCGATTGGTCGACCTGCTTCTTTTCATTCTGCCACTGAGCTTTCAACTTCGAGCCCTGCTCTTTCAAATTGGCCAATTCTCTCTCCAACTTGGTCAGGCGCTCTTTGCTGGCCATGTCTTTTTCCTTCTTGAGGGCAGTACGCTCCATCTCGCCCTGCATGATCTCACGCTCGAGTTTGTCCAATTCAGTCGGCATGGAATCGAGTTCGATCTTCAACCGCGAGGCTGCCTCATCAATCAAGTCAACCGCTTTGTCCGGAAGAAATCGGTCACTGATATAGCGATCACTCAAAACGGCGGCAGCAACGAGAGCAGCATCTTGGATGCGCACACCATGATGGACTTCGTAGCGCTCCTTGAGACCTCGCAGGATAGCAATAGTGTCTCCCACGCTCGGCTCCGCCACCGTGACCGGCTGGAAACGACGCTCCAAGGCGGCATCTTTCTCAATATATTTTCGGTACTCGTTGAGGGTGGTAGCACCAATGGTTCGAAGTTCTCCTCGGGCTAGCTGAGGCTTAAGCATATTGGAAGCGTCAGCGGAACCCTCAGCGGCACCAGCACCTACAATGGTATGCAGTTCATCGATGAAGAGAATGATTTGTCCCTCGGACGAAGTTACCTCTTTCAGAAATGCTTTGAGACGCTCCTCGAATTCTCCACGAAACTTGGCCCCCGCGATCATCGCCCCGATATCCATGGCGATGAGCTTCTTATTTTTGAGAGAGTCAGGAACATCGCCGCTGACAATCCTCCGAGCCAATCCTTCGACAATGGCTGTCTTTCCCACCCCGGGTTCGCCAATGAGCACGGGGTTGTTTTTCGTACGACGCGAGAGGACCTGCATCGTCCGCCGGATTTCCTCATCTCGCCCGATAACTGGATCAATTTTGCCCCGCCGAGCCAACTCGGTCAGGTCCTGACCGTACTTCTCTAAGGTCAGATATTTCGCCTCTGGGTTCTGGTCGGTTACCCGCTGCGAACCACGCACCTCAACCAGTGCTTTGATCAGTTTGTCGTAGGTAACCCCATGGGCACCCAACAATTTTTGAGCCGCACCTGAGGAGTGAGCCAAAGCCAAAAGATAATGCTCGGCGCTCAGATACTCAT
>CAXMPH010000001.1:8056-12510 GCA_964195055.1 uncultured Chthoniobacterales bacterium
CTTGCTCAAGTCGGCACCAAGCCGAGGCTGCCCCACCGAACCGGAGACTTGATGGCGATCCGCCATCTCGGCCTTCAATTTCTCCTCTAAGCCAGAGGTGGATGCCCCCACTTTTTCTAACAAAGGAGTCACCACGCCCTCGGGCTGCTGGAGCAAGCTGAGCAGGAGATGCTCGTTGGTAATTTCCTGGTGGGAAGATTTACTAGTCAGATCGGAGGCGGCTTTGAGGGCCTCCTCCATTTTTTGAGTGAACCGATCTGGTCTCATCGTACGTTATTTTTAATGAAGTTTTATCTGCTGCCTAATAAAAGTGGGGATATCAAGGTCCTGACCATCGACCATGGTGGGATCAAGATCTTTGAAACGCCCCCGCACCGCTTGGTCGAGAGGAAGTTCCTCTTGGGTCTGGCCGGTTGTCGACTGGTCTGACTCAGTTTGGGCGCTTCGCCTTGCTTGGTCTGAGTCGAGGTTAACGGCTTCCCCTTGTCTATTCTCTCCAAGGCCCGCCCCAGTCTCTCCCTCCAGCATGGCAAAACCTTCTGTCTCAAGCACGGCAGCTGACTTATCCATGCTGGTAGCAGCTAGGATGGTGACGCCGATCCGACCGGAAGCATCCGAGTCAGTGGCTACCCCCAAGAGAATTTGCGTGGAGGCCCCAACATGGGGAGAGAGACAAGCAAGAACCGACTTCATTTCCGCAAGACTGAACGACGCATCCCCGGTCAGATGGAGCAAAATACTCTTGGGCTCAGCCAGCAGCCTGCCTTGCTCGAGAAGGGGTGAGCGCAGGGCCTCCTCCACCGCCAAGTTGGCTCGATTGGGACCAGAGGCGACGCCGTAGCCAAAATCGCAGCGGGCCTCGGCATCATGAAACATATTGACCAGTTCATCCAAGCCGACCGGGAGAACTGGTGGGAGAGAAATCATTTGGGTGATGCTGCGCACCGCCAGCGATAAGACAGATGATGCCTCTGCTAAAGCCTTGGCCAGAGGGGCCTCCGCCGAACAGATTTCAACTATCCGATCATTTTCAAAGCAAAGCACGGCCACGCAGTAACGTCGCAAGCGGACCAAGGCCTGCTCCGCCTGTTCGCGGCACTTCGACCCCTCCGCCGCAAAAGGCATCGTCACCACTCCGAGAACGAGGGCACCCGCCTTCTTCGCCTGCTCAGCGAGGATGGGCAACCCACCGGAACCGGTACCCCCCCCTAGACCGCCGCAGACCATAATGAATTTGGCACCTAGGCAAGAGGATCGAATATCCCTGATATTCTCACTGGCGGAGGCCCGTCCTCGCGAAGGATCGCCTCCCGAACCCAATCCCTTGGCGATGGTGAGGCCAAGTTGTAATTTTTCTGACGCGAGCGAATGAGCAACTGCTTCGGCATTGGTATGCATCGCCACCAGATCGGCAGGCGAGCCCTCCTCCTCGGCCAGACAATTGAGAATGGCCAGTCCGGCATTGCCAACCCCGATGACCTTGACCGAGGAAATGGCGGTGGCTGGGACAAAAAGACCCGCAGTGGTACCAATGGTGATCACAGGCCGGGAATATATTTTCCGATTTGAGAGCGGAACCGGGCAAAGACTGAAATTTGCTCCAAGGCTTCTTGGGCCGCTTGGGCATAGAGAACCAAGCCCACCGCAGTGCTGAAGCGAGGATTTTCAAAAAGCATGGTTGGCCCAATCAAGGGGCGCGGATTGGCTACCCGAGCCGGGATACCGAAAACATCAGAGGCCAGAGCAGCAATGCCCTTCAGGTCTGCCGTTCCGCCAGTTAGAAGAATACCCGCTCCGACGAATTGAGCGTGCCGCTCAAAATTAAGCCGACGCTTAATCAGGTTTAAAAGTTCCCGCACCCGCGCATCGCTCACCGTATTGAGCCAGCGGCGTTCAATTTCACCTCCCGCGTAAGTGGGATCTTCAATCTCAATCGAGCCACGGGCCACGGTGGCTCCAGGCGCCACATCGGCCTCTTCCACTTTGAGTTTCTCCGCCCACTTGGTTGGAACACGCAACCCGATAGAAATGTCGTTGGTAATATGGTCACCACCGACCGCGAGGACTCCGCTGTCTCGTACCACCCCGTCTCGAAAAAGAATATAATCTGTGGTGCCTCCGCCAATGTCGATGACCAGCGCCCCGAGGTCACGGTCAGCTTGCTCTAAAACGGCGTTAGACGAGGCCAGAGCGCTCATCACCGCATTGGCTAGCTTAAGGTTGGCCTCGCGGATACAGCGGAAATTGTTCTGAATTCGTGTTTTTGTCCCATGAACAATATGAGCCTCAGCCTCAAGAAGTCGTCCAATCATCCCCAGAGGACTAGCTACCCCCTCCTGACCATCGACGTAGTAGTGCTGGATAATATTGTGCAGGAAGACATTACCGGCTGGGATGTTAACGTCCAAGGCACTCTGGCCCACGTCATGGATATCTTCCTCCTCGATCTCTTCCCTATCCTCAGGAATAGGAACTCCCCCACGGTTGTTTAAGCTTTCAAGGTGTGCCCCCGTAACTGCCGCAACCACCTCGGTGATTTCGCGATCCGCCTTATCTTCCGCCTGCGACATCGCCTCGTTGAGACAAAATGTAATTTTCCCAATATCGACAATCTCACCTTTGCGCACGCCGAGAGACGGAGCCTCTCCAATCCCAATAATCCGGAGCAACCCGTCACTGCGCGTCTCGGCAATGATCGCGACAATTTTGGTCGTCCCTATTTCTAGGCCAACGTGAAGGTGGGACCTGGGCATGATCAGGAATTTGGTTTATCGACCGCCGTCGCCCGCAAAATTTTGGGCGCCGGTTCTCCTTGAAAGGTCACCGGGGTGTTGCGCTCGGGTATGAGATTGGCCGTGGCAATTTTTCGCGAGGTCTGGCCGACATGGCTCATGATCAGCTGAAGCCGATCAATCTGGGCCGAAAGATTATCTAATCCAAAAGTGAAAAGTGTCTCGGGGTCGACCCAAGCAAGGACGCACCAACCCTTGCTGATGTCGACCGCTCGGAGGATAATGTCTGGGTTAGAACGAGCCGAGGCTCGGGAAAGCAACTCAAGGGCCGCGTGTAATTCGGGAATATCGATAGTGTCCCCAGCCAGCCACTGCTCGGTCGGCACCCCATAGATCACCGGCAAGACAGTGTACCCCGGCTGAAATCCAGGCGACTTCATCATCACCCCTTGGCCATCAACCAAGCAGGCTGATTCCATGGCCGAAGGATCAACCCCGGTGTCTTCGGCAGCGATCCAAGCCACCGGCCGGCGCGCCTGAATTTCAATGGTTACCGTATCGGGTAAAATTCGCTCCACCCTGACAGCCTCAATTTCAGGAATGGAGGCGAGGGCGGCTTGAGCTGATTCCAGATTAAGAGAAAAAATATTAAGTCCCTCACTGATTCCTGTCCTAGTCAGCACTTCCGTGCGACCCATCACCCCATCCGTGTTAACTTCGACAACCCGTACTTTGTAGCTGTCATTTTCGAAAAGGAGGTAGTTGGACATCGCCATCAGAGCCATCCCGGCAAAAACCAGCACTCCAATGGCAGCAACCGCTTGCCCCACATAGAGAAAGAGTTTCTGGTTGCGCCGAAGCCGTTCGGTTTCCGCGGTGGCACTTACCTCCAAAAGGTGCTGATGGCACCTCCGGTTCCCTCTCGAGGGGCGGCGTTTTTTCTTGCGGGGGCTAAACAGGCTCATTTCAGATCAAATCGTTTTAGGGAAAGTCGGGCAATCTCCTGACAAAGCTGCAAAAAAGTCAACCCCGCCGCCGCCGCCGCTTGGGGGAGCAAGCTCGTCTCGGTCATTCCAGGAATTGTATTGGCCTCAAGCACCGAGCACGAGCCGTCAGGCCTGAGCAAGATATCAACGCGGGAGTAGACCTGAAGACCAAGGGCCCGATGGGCAGCCAAGGCCGTTTGCTGAACCCGCTCGGTTGTCTCTTGGTCAAGTTGGGCCGGACAAAAGTATTGCGACGCCCCCTTGGTATATTTGTGCTCATAGTCGTAGAAACCTCCGTCGGGGCAAATCTCCACCACCGCGAGGGCAAGGTTTCCCACAACCCCGACAGTCAACTCCCGTCCTTCGACCAACTCCTCCACCAAGGTCTCGGAATCAAGGGCGGCGCAATCCGCGAGGGCGGCAGCCAACTGAGCCGGCTCTCTTACTAAGTGAACCCCAACACTAGACCCCTCACGAGGAGCCTTTACCACCAGAGGCAGCGGCAGGGACGGTCTCGCCTCTGGTCCGAGCAACTCCCAACGAGGAGTAGCCACTCCGGCAGCCTCAAAGCGTTTCTTGCTCATGATTTTATCAAAGGCAACCCGACTGGCGAGGGGCCCCTCGCCAGTGTAAGGGATACCGCGTCGGTCAAGAATCGTTTGAATTTGTCCGTCCTCACCAAAGGTGCCATGCAGCATAAGGAGACAAAGTCCGGTGTCCCCGGGGAGGATGAAGT
>CAXMPH010000001.1:12520-18026 GCA_964195055.1 uncultured Chthoniobacterales bacterium
CACCCGGTAACCTCCTTGGCGAAATGCCTTGGCCACCGCCTCACCTGAGCGAAGGGAGACGGCTCGCTCCGATCCTGGCCCCCCTTTAAGAATAACTAGGTGCAGTTTTTTCAGGTCTAAGGTCATATCACCGGCACCTCCTCACCAAGAATTTGAACCTCGGTCTCCAAGTGGACTCCGTGTTTTTCTAGCACCCCAGCACGAACTCGCTCCACCAGGGCCAGCACCTCCGCCGCGGTGGCCCCGCCATCGTTAAGGATAAAATTCGCATGCACCTCAGAAACTCGGGCGGCCCCGATGCTGGCGTTTTTCAGTCCGGCAGATTCAATGAGCTGCCCCGCTTTTCCCTCCTGCGGATTACGAAAAACACAACCTGCACTCGCCCCCACTGGCTGAGCCATCTTACGCTTGGCCGCGTAATCTTTGGTTCTCCGTCCAACCTCCTCCGCCGGGCAACCTGTGCCCCGAAACCGCGCCGATAAGGCAAAGTTGGAGCGCAGGAAAGGAACACTGCGATAGTGGACCTCAAGTGCCTCGGGGGACTTCTCCAAAATATTACCTTGATGGTCGGCGTAGCGGAGCGATTCAATTTGATCGAATGCCTCCGTCCCCATGGCTCCTGCATTCATCCTCAGGCATCCCCCAACGTCTCCCGGAATGCCCTCCATCCACTCAAATCCGGCCAGACTGGCGCTAGCGGCCGCGCCGCTGAGGGACTTAAGCCTGACCCCTACCCCAGCACGGATCATTCCATCCTCCACGACGAGCTGACTGAAGACGCCGCGGCGCAAACGTATGACCGCCCCGGGGAGTCCGCCATCGCGGACAATCAGATTGGAGCCACGGCCAATGATCATGAGGGGAATCCCCCTCTCGTAAGCCGTCCGAACCAACTCACAAAATCCGTGCTCCGTTTCCGGCTCAAGCCAAAACTGCGCCGGACCTCCCACCCGCATGGTGGTGTGCTTAGCCAGTGGCTCATGGAGGTGCGCCACCCCCGCCCCCATGGCGGCCTCGAGGGTTTCCAAAGTCTGCAAATCCCGCGCCAAAGCGGTGCCTTGCTCGTGAATATTTCCGGCGCCGAGGGTAAGCAAGAGGTCACCAGGACGCAGAATGGTTCCGGCCATGATACCAGCCTGACGACGGCAAGGCTGATAGATGGCGTTGCCGCAGCCGGACCTCCTCGCGGCAGCGACAAGAAGTTCTCCACTCACCCCGGCAATCGGCTCTTCACCAGCGGGGTAAATCTCCGTCACCACCACCGCGTCGGCCAATGCTAAAGCACGGCCGAACTCTTCCACCAAAGCCTGGGTTCTAGTGTAGCGGTGCGGTTGGAACAAAAGAACAACCCGCTGCCGGTCGGCGCTACGGGCCGAGCGGATGACGGCGGCGATCTCGGTTGGATGATGCCCGTAATCATCAACTAGCAAGTAGGCAGGGGAAGAGTGGATGATTTCAAATCTCCGTCGCGCCCCGCGAAAACTTTCCAAGGCGGAGGCGCAGACCTCCAAATTAAGGCCAAGTTCGGCAGCTAAGGCTAGGACGGCGGTGGCATTAAGGACATTGTGCTCGCCAGGCACATTGAGGATGACGGGCACTTTCTTCTTCCCCTTACGGCAGAAGGTAAATCTCGCGACAAAGTTGGCCGTCTCAAAATCCTCATAAGAATAATCTCCGGCTTTCCCGTAGGAAATTGTGTGGGGGCGACCCGCACACAGGCGCGCCGCTCCCTCGTCGTCGGCACAGTAAAAAATTGTTCCGTCGGTCTGGTCGAGGAGTTGTGCAAAAGTGGCATCGATTGCTTCCAAGTTCTGGTAGTGGTCGAGATGCTCTGGCTCCAGATTGAGCAAAATGGTGTGCTTGGGGTGGTAGCAAACGATGGTTCCATCGCTTTCGTCGCCTTCCGCTACAAAATACTCCCCTCCAGCATCCCAGCGGGAATTGGTTCCGAGGATGGGGATTTCCGCTCCCACATAGTGCGAAGGTTGGGCCCCAGCGAGACGGAGGACGTGCGCGGCCATGGCCGAGACCGTTGTTTTGCCATGCATCCCGCAGACGAGAATTCCTTTTTTTCCCAAGATGAGGGCGGCGAGAGCCTCGGCCCGTCGCACCATAGGCTTACCCGACTTGATCGCGGCATCAAAGGCTGGGTTACCTTGGCGGATCGCCGAAGAATAAATGATGAGTTCGGCTTCAACCACATCCTCGGCTCTTTGAGGGGTATGGAAATCAAGGCCTAGGGCTCGTAAGCGCTTTACTTCAGCGCTGTCCACCCGATCTGACCCGCTCACCTCATGTCCCAAAGTGAGAAGGAGGCCGGCCAGACCCGTCATCCCTGAGCCAGCCACCCCGATGAGGTGAATTTTGAGAGGTGAGGCAGCAAGCTGGGCAGAAAGTTCCTGAGTGGTCATTTTTCCTCCCCGGTTAGCACGGCCGCCACCCTCTCTGCCGCATTCTGCGGCGCCAGATCTCTGGCGGCGGTAGACATGGCATGCAAAACATTCCGATTGGCCAGCAAAGTGCCAAGTTGATCAGCTAGGGCGCTCCCTCCGGCATCTTTTTCGGCGAGGAGAAGCGCCGCCCCAGCCCGGACAAAAATTTCGGCATTGAGTCGCTGATGATCCTCCGCCGCGTGCGGGTAAGGTATCAGAATCGAAGGGAGGCCATACCACGACAACTCGCCGAGGCTGGCAGCCCCGGAGCGCGAGAGGGCAAGGTCGGCTGCCGGATAGAGATCCTGCATGCGGTCGCTAAAAGGCAATACCAGAGCAACTAAGCCGGCAGCTTCGTAGGCCAAACGGAGAGATTCAACATCCCGCTCTCCTGCCAAATGCAGAATCTGAAGGGTATCTTTTTCCAGGTGAGGAGCGGCTTGCCTCATCAGGGAATTGATCCCTGACGCTCCCTGGCTACCACCCATGACAAGAAGGGTGGCACAATCTTCAGAGAGGCCCAATTGCCGCCGAGCCTCTCCTGGGGAAGTGCGCCCGTCCGATAATTCTCGACGGATGGGAGTGCCAGTCAGGCGGGTCTTCCCCGACGGAAAATATTGGGCGCAATCGGTAAAACCGAGCAGAACGGTGCCGCAGAATTTTGCGGCAAGGCGATTGGCCTTGCCCGGGATGGCATTGGATTCATGCAAAAAAGCAGGAATCCCTCGGCGCCGTGCCGCGATCAGGGGGGCGATACTGGTAAATCCTCCCATCCCAAGGACGGCGTCTGGGCGGTCGCTATCGTAAATTTTTCCGCACCTCTTCAGGCTGGCTCGCATTTTTTTTAAAAACGAAAATATGGCTAGGGAAAAGATCGAAGGAAGTCCAATCGATGGAAGCTTCTCCGTCGGTAGATCCGGGTAAGCAGAGAGAGCCCGCCGATCAACCTCTTTCTCAGAGACAAAAAGCAGCACGCTGTGGCCTTGGGCGCGCAGCACCTCAGCCACCGCTAAACCGGGGAACAAATGTCCTCCGGTTCCCCCGCATGCAATGGAAAACTTCATAGCATCAGATACGAACGGCCAGGCTCGTCGCCGGAACGGCACGGACACGGCGTCTCGGGATGGAGCGACCCTGCCGATGAATGTTGAGCAAAATTCCCACAAACAACAGGGAGATTGCTAGATTACTACCTCCGTAGCTGATGAAAGGGAGGGGCATCCCCTTGTTGGGCAAGAGCGAAGTGGTCACCCCAATATTGATCGCCGCTTGTAGGGTAAGCATAATGGTGATCCCAAATCCAAGAAGCATCCCGAACCGATCCTTGGAATTCATAGCGATAAGTGCTCCCGCCAGCAAAATAAGCAAAAAGCAAAACACCGTGAGCAAGGTGAAGCGCAGCCCGAGTTCCTCGCCGATCATGGGAAAAATAAAGTCGGTGTGAGCGTAAGGCAGGTAGAGCATTTTCTGGCGACCATTGCCAAGGCCAAGGCCATCGATCCCACCAGCGCCGAAGGCCAGCATGGCCTGCCACTGCTGCAAACCTTCCGCCAGTTTATATTTCTCGGGATCAAGGAAAGCCACCAGACGAGCCATTCGTTCCTCGATATTGAAAATGGCATAAACAAGCCCGGCCAACCCAACAAACACCAGAGGCACCAGCCAACGCAATCCGGTGCCGGCCACGAACATAACCGCTAAGGCCGTCATTCCGATCAAGGCGGTGGCCCCAAGGTCCACCTCGATGACGATCAAGCCCATAATCAAGCCCACCATGGCCAGAGGATAAACGAAACCGCGCCAGAACTGGCTGACTTCGTCGCTGTAGCGGGAGTACCACCAAGCGAGGAAGAGAAGCACAACAAACTTACCCAACTCGCTTGGCTGAAAAGTAACAATACCCAGGTTAAGCCACCGCCACGCCCCGTTGATCTCCTTACCAAATGGCGGAATAAGGCAGAGGACAAGGAGGATGAGGCAGAGCCCGTAAAGCCATGGTAAAAATCGCGCCCACCAGCGGTAGTCGATCATGGCGGCTACCACCATGGCTCCCCCACCGACGAGGAGCCACATCGACTGCCGCTTGACGAAATAATAGATGTCGCCGTGGCTATCACGCGCGTAAGCGCCGGTACTGAAAAGCATGACCACCCCGATGACGAGCAGGCTCATCACCGAAAGAATCAGAATGTAGGCAGTACGACGGCGCATCTAAGTCGAGTCAGTTAGCTTTTTGAGGAACCCTGAGGACTTGGCCGATCTGGAGCTTTCTCGGATCTTCGATGCCATTGAGCGAAAGTATGGCAGCGGAAGTCACTCCAAATTTCCTGGCAATACTGTAGGGATTATCACCGCCTTGAACCTTGTAGGTCCGAGAGGCGGAGGAGGCCGCGCCGGAGCTAGGCCCGGAAGCAGCGGTCGGAGCTTTGCTGGTAACTACGGGAGTCTGTCGACTCAAAGGCGGTAGAGGCTCATCGGCATCGCCGGGTTGGCGCTGGGCCACCACCACAGGCGGGGGGGGAAGGGCAAGCACGGGAGCGGCCACCGGAGCGACGGTGGAAGTCCCTGCTACCCGAGCAATTTTCCCCGTGATATTTTCCAGTAGACTGGAAGAACCTCCTTTGTTCTTGTTGATTTCATTGAAGGCATAAATTCCTCCGACCGCTACGACATGAAGGACAAGCACCACCATGAAGGCGTGCGAAAGCTTCATGTTTGGTTCCGCCTCGTAATACTCTTCCTCACTTCCACGCAGAGCACGCGCCGAGGCACGAACCACCCTGCGACCCGGAGGCTTCTTCTTCACTTTGCTGAATAATGGAATGTTCATGATGTGTTTATTTGGTGATTTGAAATTGTCGGGTGAGGAGCTTGAAATGTTCTCCGCGCTCCTCGTAGCTACGGAACATGTCGAATGAGGAAGTCCCTGGAGAAAAAAGAACGGTATCGCCAGACTTGGCTAGCAAAGCAGCTTTGGCCACCGCCTCCTCTAGGCTGTCGACCGGATGGCAGGGCACCGACCCAGCCCAATCCGCAGCGATAGCATGGCGCATCTCACCAATGAGGATAGCTTG
>CAXMPH010000001.1:18036-24020 GCA_964195055.1 uncultured Chthoniobacterales bacterium
GTCACCCGGTCTTTGACCAGCGAGGCCAGCGGCTTGAAATCGAAGCCTTTGTTTTTGCCTCCGGCGATCAAAATTACCCGGCCCGCTTGTCCCGCCACAGCCTGGGTCAATGCGTTAAGGTTGGTCGACTTAGAATCGTTGATCCAAATGACGCCCCCTGCCTCGAAAATAAATTCACAACGGTGTGAAGGCGGAAGGTAAGTCCGAGCCCCCGGAATCATTTTTTCCAGATCGGCTCCAAGACAGATGCCGGCGCCCATGGCCGCCATGATATTCTCTGCATTGTGCCTCCCCCGCAGATGGGTTTCCTTCATGGCCAGCAGGGGCTTTCCACGATAAAAAATCATCTCGTCGTTTCCCAGAGTGAGGTCCGCCTCAAGACCCGGTGCCGCGGTGAAAGAAAACCGCTGAGCCGAGAGAGGCGGAAGATCCTCAGCCGCATTAACCACCGAAAAATCGTGAGAAGTCTGGCGGTCGAAGATATGCAACTTGGCAGCGCGGTAGGCGGCCATGTCCGGGTAGCGATCCAGATGATTTGCGCTGAAGTTGGTCCAAACCGCTACCCGGGGATGAAAAGTGTCGAGAGACTCCAACTGAAAAGAACTTAGCTCCACCACCGCCGCATCAAGGGCAGCGCTGCGACCAGCTACGGTACTAAAAGGTAGCCCAATGTTTCCGCAGGCTTCGACTTTAACCCCGGCGGCCTCGAGCAGGGCGGCGGTCAAGCCAGTCGTGGTGGTTTTCCCGTTCGTCCCAGTGATCGCCACCACCGGACAGAGACAACTGCGGAAGGCCAGTTCGATTTCCCCGAAAATGGGAACCCCCGCCTCGGCTGGTCGCCTGACCATTGGCGTTATCGGATCTATCCCAGGACTGAGCACGGCAAAGTCAAAATTTTGGGGGCAACGCAGAGCCTCCTCTCCTAGAACGACCCGGGCGCCGCTCGAAGAAAGCAGGGCTGCCGTCTTCCGCCGAGGGACCGGATCACCAGAATCGAGCACCGTTACCGCAACCCCCTCTTGGAGGAGGAGGCGGGTGGCGGCTTGGCCGCTCTGGCCGAGGCCAAGAACAACCGCATGTTTTCCACGGGAATTTATCACGATCAACGCAGTTTCAAAGTGGCTAGTCCTAGGAGGGCAAAAATTATAGAGAGGATCCAGAACCGGACAATGACGGTGCTCTCTTTCCATCCGCTTAATTCGAAATGATGATGAATCGGCGACATTTTAAAAATTCGACGCCCGGTCAGCTTGAAACTGGCCACCTGCAAAATAACGGAACCCGCCTCCAGGACAAAAACGCCCCCGATGAGAGCGAGGAGAAGTTCTTGCTTGGCCGCGATCGCCACCACCCCAAGCAAACCACCAATGGCCAACGATCCGGTGTCGCCCATGAAGACGCGGGCCGGGTGACAGTTCCACCAGAGAAAACCCAGACTAGCGCCAACCAAGGCCATGCAAACAACTGCTAACTCGCCAGAAAACTGAACGAAAGGAATTTGGAGATAAGTAGCAATCTTGATATTGCCTGCAGCGTAGGTGATTAAGGCAAAGGTGAAGGCCGTTGTCACAGTGCAACCCGCAGCCAAGCCATCCAGCCCGTCGGTTAAGTTGACCGCGTTAGAAGTACCGACAATGACAAAGAGATAGAGGAAGAAGGCAAATATCCCCATATTGTGGATGATCGGTTCTTTATAGAATGGCACGTAAAGCTCGGACCAATGCAGTTCTAAGCTTGGCTCCCAAGCCAGAAAGCCCGTGATAACGGCGGCCAGGACACATTGGAGAGTGAATTTTAGACGACTGCTAATCCCATCAGATGATTTTTTGGTTACCTTGAGGTAGTCGTCAACAAAGCCGAGCACCCCAAGATAGACCACGGAGAAAAGAGCCAACCAAACCAGTGGATTGGTTGGGCGAGCCCAAAGAAATGTCGAGACCAGCACCGCCCCAAGGAGGAGGAGACCGCCCATGGTCGGGGTACCAGCCTTGGATCCATGCAGCTCATACAATTTATGCACTTCTTCTTGGGTCCGAATTGGTTGACCCAGCTTAAGCGAAATCAGGCGACGGATCATCCAATTGCCAAAAATCAGACTGAGCAAAAATGCGGTAACCCCGGCAGCGAGAGCGCGGAAGGTAATATACTGAAAAACGTTAAACCCTTTGAGGAGCTCCGGCTGAGCCTCTTCGGAATATTCGGCAAGGAGATAAAGGTAATAGAGCATCAGGCAAAACCCTCCACAACACGCTCCATCCGAGCGGCACGACTTCCCTTGACCACTACGGCATCACCCGGACGAGCGAGCTGAAGGAGCAGTCGTACTGCCTCAGCAGCATCAGCGACCGGCCGGACATCGCAGGCACTGCACCCCGAGGCTTCCTCCACCATCAAACCGGCTTCCGGCCCCACCGCAATGAGGATGTCCATGGTTGCACCGGCGGCTCGCCCAACCCGTCGGTAGCCTTCATCAGCATAGGAGCCGAGCTCGCCCATGTGCCCCAGAACGGCCAAGCGACGCTGCACTCCTGGCAGTTCGTGCAGGGCATGCAATGCCGCCTCCATCGAGTCAGGGTTAGCATTGTAGGTATCGTCGATCATGGTTACCCCGCGCACCTCACTAGAGGCCAAGCGCTGCCCCGACAACTTTGTCGCAGCTAAACCAGAGGCACATTCATCCAGACTGAGCCCCAGCGCGCGCCCCACCTCCACTGCAAGTAAGGCATTGCGGACCATATGCTCTCCCGCGACCGGCAGATGGACATAAGCACGGGTTTCTCGCTCGACTAGTTGAAAATCTAGCCCGTGCAAGGAGGGTTGAACCTTCTCTGCCCGAACTGCTTCGGGGGACCCAGCCAGAACAAGACGAGCCTTACTCTGGGCCACTAGGGAGGGGGTAAACGGGTCGTATGCCGGGAGGATTAGCAAGGCTTCCGGACTGAGCACATGACCAAGCATTCCTTTTTCCTGGGCAATGGCCTCGCAGGAATCGAAGAACTCGATGTGGGCCACCCCGACATTGGTGATGACTCCGATATCTGGTCGGGCCAAGCGGGCGAGTGGCTCAATTTCTCCCGGCTGATTCATGCCAATTTCCCAGACGGCAACCTCATCCGAAGAACAGGCGGAAAGAATGGTCAAGGGTAGCCCAATGTGATTGTTAAAATTTCCCTGGGTTTTGGTGACAGAGAAACGGGTGGCGGCAACCGAAGCGGTAAAATCTTTGGTGCTAGTCTTGCCATTGCTACCCGTCAGGCAAATCACTTTAGCCTTCAGCCTCTGACGGTGCCAACCAGCCAATCGCTGGAGTGCTATCAGAGTATCATCGACCCTGATCAGCGGAAAATTCTTCGCCACCGCCGGCGTATCACGGGAGACCACCGCCGCCAGAGCACCGGCCTCGAAGGCCTCGGCCATAAAATCATGGCCATCGAAATTGTCGCCTTGGAGCGCCCAGTACAAGTCTCCCGCTTGGAGGGTGCGGGTATCCTTGGAGACGGAGCTAACAGCCTGCGCCCCGTCACCGCAGACCAGAATACCCCCACAGGCCGCCGCAATTACTGACAGAGCCGTTGCCTCCATCAGGCAGCCCTTCCCCCGATAGCTGAGGCCGCCTCAGCAACGTCATCGAAAGGAACCTTCCGATCGGAAAATTCTTGGCAGTCCTCATGCCCCTTACCCGCCACCAAGATAATGTCATCTGGTTCTGCCATCATAATGGCCCGACGGATGGCTGCCCGACGATCGATGATTACCTCATGCTTCTTTGCCATGAGACCAGCGGTGACCTCGCGACAAATCTCCTCGGGATCTTCCCCGCGCGGATTATCCGAGGTGATAATAGACCAATCGGACAATTCCTCTGCGGCACGCCCCATCGGTCCACGCTTGGTTCGGTCGCGATCTCCTCCGCAACCAAAAACCGTGAGTAAGCGGGCCGGTTGAAGCGACCTCAAGGTACGGAGAACGTTCTCCAGCGCATCGGGGGTATGGGCGTAATCAACAAAGACACGAAATGATTTGGAACCCGGAACAATTTCTAAGCGGCCCGGAATCTGAGGCATGCTTTTCAGGGCAGCCACCGATTTTCGAATGTTGTGACCGAGAGACCGCATCGTCGCCAAAGCCGCCAGAGAATTGTAAATGTTGAACGAACCAAAAAGGGGCAAGCGAACGAGGTAGCTCTTACCCTCGGCGTGCAGGGAATACTGCATGCCCTGCAAGTTGGTACGCACATCGGTGGCACGGAACATGGCATTAGAAGACTGGCCATAAGTTATGATGCTGGGGCTTTGGCCCATCTCCTCGATGAGGCGGCGGCCATAGCGATCATCCAGATTGACCACCGCTATCCCGCGCTTGTTCGGCTGAGATGCCACCTGCTTGAAAAGCTGCTGTTTGGCAGCGAAGTAGTCATCCATCGACTTGTGGTAATCGAGGTGGTCTTGGCTTAAATTAGTAAAGATGGCCGTGTCAAATTCCACGTGGTGGACCCGCCCCTGATCGAGAGCGTGGCTGGAGACCTCCATGACAACGGCCCGGCAATTGACGTCCCGCATTTCCCGCATAAGATGTTGCAGTTCATCTGCTTCAGGAGTGGTTCTTATGGCAGGCAACTCGCGTGGACCGACAACGTAGCGCACCGTACTAATTAGTCCGCAGGGTCTCTCCGCCACATCCAAAAGATGCTTGAGCAGAAAAGCTACGGTGGTCTTTCCATTGGTTCCGGTAACTCCTGTTGTCTGCAATTGGAGTGAGGGGTTTTTGTAGAAAACCGCCGCCGCCGCCGCCAAGGCAGCTCGGGGCTCGAGGACCCGAACGACCGTGGCTCGCGGTACTTCGGTATCGCTTGAAGTAACCACCGCGGCGGCCCCGTTTTCGACCGCCTCAAGAATAAACTGTGCCCCACCTCCGGCAGACTCCTCCGAGCTCACTGGAGCCACTCTAGGCAAAGCAAAGAAAATTGAACCAGGGACGACTCTCCGAGAATCGTGGGTTATCGAGAGAATTTCGCAGTCAGCACGCCCGGTAATCTTGATCGGCTCCGGCTGGAATGAGGACAGAATTTTGGACAGAAGCATGAGGGTCAGTTGAAATCGGGAGCTAAGGGCGCCAATGCCACCGTGGTGCTATCCGAGGGCTCAGTTTCTGGAAGGAGATCAAGTTGGCGGGCGATGGCTTGGCCCATCCGAGCGAAGATGGGAGCAGCCACCGTGCCACCATAATTTTGTCCACCGGGATTGGAGGCGTCGTCCACCAGAATAATACCGGCAACCTCGGGATCGTCCGCCGGGAAATAACCGGCAAAAGAAACAACATATTTCCCAGGAGTGTAACCACCCTCGGGATCGACCCTTTGGGCTGTGCCGGTTTTACCGGCCACCCGGAAACCAGGAAAGGAGGCAAGGCGCGCCGTGCCGCGGTCGCTTACCACATCGGTCATGGCCGCCCCGACCTTGGCTGCGGTTTCCTCAGAAACGACCCGCCGTACCACTTGGGGACGAAAGGAGATGACGGGAGTGTCCTCGCCATCACAAACCGAGTGAATGATCTGGGGTAGCATCATCTTCCCCCCATTGGCAATCGTAGCAACGGACATGACACTCTGTATCGGGGTAACCGCAACTTCGTGTCCCATGGGCACTCGGGTAATTGAGAGTGGGGTCCATCGATGCCTCGGACGCACCAGTCCCGGAATCTCACCGGGCAAGCCAACTCCGGTACGCTCACCAAAGCCAAAGCGACGAATGTACTCATGAAAGGTGTCTGCCCCTAGGTGCATCGCAATTTTCGCGCAGCCGATGTTAGAAGACTTAACCATAATATCGTGAACGCTGAGCGAGCCATAGCCATGGTGGTCACGGAGAATTCGGCCGGCGTAGGCAAAGCGGCCATTCTCGCAGTGAAGTTCACTTTCCGGAGTAACAACACCTTCGTTTAGGGCGGCGGAAACAACCACCAGTTTGAAAGTGGAACCAGGCTCG
>CAXMPH010000002.1:0-6694 GCA_964195055.1 uncultured Chthoniobacterales bacterium
GAGATGTACCTGTCCATCATCAGCAGCGCTCCCTACGCCACATTCGCCCCCGCCGCCCAATTCAAGCTGGGCCAAACCTTCGAAAGTGAAAAAGAATACACCAAAGCGGTTGCCGCCTATCAAGTCATTCTCGATCGTTACCTCTCTAGCGACTACGCCGACGATGCCCTTTACCAGATCGGCTACGTGCAACTGACCGAAGCGCAGTCCCGCTCGAACGATCTCTCCGCCGCCATCGATGCCAAAAATACTTTTGAGGATTTCCTCCTCGAATACCCCGAAAGCGAAAAAGCTGCCCAAGCCCAAGAGAACCTCGATCGCATGACCGGGCGCGAAGCCTCCGATCTCATGGCGATTGCCCAATTTTACGACCGCAACAACGAATACCGCGCCGCCGCCATTTATTATGGCGATCTGGCACGTCGCCAACCAGGTACGCCGGACGCCGAACTGGCCACCGAGCGCATCGAAGAAATTCGGGCCACGGTGGGTGAGGACGAGCTTCGTAGCGGGCCGGAGCGAGCGGAGACAGGAGAACGGGCTGCCCTCCGCCGCCGTCTCCAGAACCAAGTCGAAACCTCATCTCTGAGCAACTACGCTGGGCCGCCAGTATCTGCGGTGGCGCCGGAGGAAGAACTTCCCCCACCCCGTCCACGTTTGCGCACCTCAGCTGACGATGTGCGTCCTCTCCTGCCCGAACCGAGCCTACCATCGGTCGAGCCGGATCTTCCCGTAGAATGATCGCTTTTCGCGTCCTCCTCTTCCTTTTTACGGCATCAGTCCTCACGGGCTGCTATACCTTGGGCGATGCCCGACCAAGCATGATGCGAGGGATCAGTAGTTTGGCCGTGCCCGTCTCAGCCAACAGGACTCTCGAACCCAATGTCGAGGACCTGCTGGCCGACACCATCACCAAGGAACTGCAGACGGACGGCACTTACTCGATCACTTACAACGACCGTGCCGATGCCATCGTCTACACCACCCTAGTGGAGACCCAACGGAGAGCGTCTCGTTCGGTGCGCGGTAATGTCATCGCCGCCAGTGAGTACGTGCTCTATACCACAGTAGAGTATAAAGTGGTGGAAGCGGTGGGTGGAAAAGTACTCATGACTGGAGAAATCTTGGGTCAGACTAGTTTCTTTGTCACCGCCGATTTGCAGAGCGATGAAGCGCAAGCCCTGCCGCTCGCCTTCTCCGATGTCGCGATCAAGCTGGCCAGTCGCTTGAGCGAGGGCTTCTAAATTGCTCACCCTCGTCCCTACCCCCATCGGGAACCTTGAGGACATCACCCTGCGTGCCCTCCGCATTCTCGGCGAAGCCGACCTGATCGCGGCAGAGGACACCCGCCACAGTGGTATTTTACTGAAACACCACGGGATCAGTCGACCTCTTCTCAGCCTGCACGAACACAACGAGGCTCCCCGGGCCGAGGAGGTAGTGAACCGGCTTCGTGCCGGAGAAAACATTGCCCTTCTGACCGACGCCGGCATGCCAGGAATCTCCGATCCGGGTTTCCGGGTGGTCCGGGCCTGCCTCGCTCAGGGGCTAGAGCTGACCGTTTTGCCGGGTCCCTCGTCCATCCTTCCTGCCCTTGTCGGGTCGGGGCTTCCCCTCCACCAATTTTATTTCGGCGGATTTCTTCCGGTCAAATCTGGACGACGTAAAAATGTCCTTGGCGCCGCCTTGGATCGCAGCGAGACGAGTATCTTTTTCGAGTCTCCGCACCGGATCGTCCGATCGCTGGCTGTTCTGGCCGAGCTGGCCCCCGAGCGGCCCATCTGCGTCGCGCGAGAACTGAGCAAGAAATTTGAAGAATATTGGCACGGGACCGCCGCCGAGCTATCGGCCCGCGCAGAAAAGCAACCGCCCCGCGGGGAGATTTGCCTCCTCTTCGCCGGTTCCGATGCCTAGCAGCCGAGAACCGAGCCTTGGCTTTTGAGCCTTTTTTGTCCCCACGGGACTAGGGCTGAAAGGGAAAAGATCACCTGCCTTTGCCATGAGCCGAAGAGGAAGCCTGAATTGGCCGAGACGGGCTTGAAACACTGCCAGCAGCCTCTGGGGATGTCTCTCACTCAAAAACACTCCCTAAGGGCCATTCTCGGCCACCATCCAGCTCCTCAGGCCAAGAGCTCGGCGATCTGCACCGCATTGAGAGCCGCCCCTTTGAGCAACTGGTCACCGCATATCCAGAAAGTGAGCCCGTTGGAGAGGGCGCAATCGGGGCGCAGACGCCCGATCTCACAGTCGTCCTGACCAGCCACCTTTAGGGGTACCGGATAAGCGTGGCCCGAGGGATCGTCCACCACCCGCACTCCCGGCGCTTTTTCCAGTGCCGCTCGGGCGACCTCAAGCGAAATGGGGCGCTCGAACTCAGCGGTGACCGCCACGCTATGAGCACGGTAGACCGGCACGCGGACACAGGTGACCGAAGCCTGAAAATCTGGAAGGCCCATAATCTTTCGGCCCTCGTTCTCCATTTTCATCTCCTCCTTTGTGTAGCCAGATTCAAGAAAGGCATCGACCTGGGGGATGACATTGAAAGCAATCTGGTGGGGATAAATTTCTTTTGTCGGCTCCTCCCCCCGCGCGAGAGACTCCACTTGGGCGCGCAGTTCTTCAATCGCCTTAGCCCCAGAGCCAGACACCGCCTGGTAACTGGAGGCCCAGATCCGCTTAACCCCAAAGGCCTGATGCAGAGGCCACAGCCCCATAAGGGTGATCGCGGTGGTACAGTTCGGGTTGGCTAGGATACCGCGATGGGCCAAGGCGGCCTCAGGGTTTACTTCTGGCACAACCAGAGGAACCTGAGAATCCAAACGAAAGGCTGAGGAATTATCAATCACGACAGCGCCAGCTCGAACTGCCGCCGGAGCAAACTCTTGGGAAATTCCGCCGCCGGCACTGAAGAGGGCGAAGTCAACCCCAGCCAAGGCCCCGGGGGTCAGTTCCTTAACCCGGACGGGCTCACCTCGAAAATCTAGAGTCTTCCCCACCGAACGGGCGGAGGCCAAAAGAGTCAATTGATCCACCGGAAAATGACGCCGTTCCAGCACCCGCATCATTTCGATACCGACCGCGCCAGTTGCGCCCGCGATTGCCACATGATAGTTCCTCTTCATCAGAAAACATTGAGAATTACCATCCCCAAGGCCCATGGCTATCACGAAAACAAATAATCCTCCGATGGCCCACTCCCGCCGGATCGAAATCGAGGTGACGACCCAAACCTTGCGTCTCCTCGATGACCAGTCGGTGGTTGCCCAATTTCCAGTTTCCACCTCACGCTTTGGCCTCGGCTTTGAGGTGGGGAGCTTGCGTACCCCAACCGGACGATTCGTTATCCGGGAAAAGATCGGGGAAGGTGCCCCCGCTTGGACAATCTTTCGTGCCCGAAAAAGTCTGGGGATAACCGCCGCTCCCGGGGGAGAAGAAGATCAGGTTCTCACCCGCATCCTCACTCTTGATGGTCTGGACCCCGCCAATGGCAATACGCTCGAGCGCTTTATCTATATCCACGGAACCAATCAGGAGGATCTTATCGGGACCACCGCCAGCCATGGCTGCGTCCGCCTCCGCAACCATGAAATGATAGCTCTCCACGATATGGTTACTCCAGGAATGCCGGTTGACATTCTCCCCCCGCCGGAAGTGCTAGCTAAAAAAAACACCCGATAATCTTCTCGGCGTTTTTCGTTGTTCCCCTTGGAGGCTGTGTCAGATTTAAGCGGGCCAATTGCCTGAAAGGAGGTGAACCAAGAATGACCATTATTAAAGTAATCGCTATCGTCGCCGTTGCGGCGGCATCGCTCAGCCTCGGCGCTTGTGCGAGCAAGCCGAAGCCAGCTCCAGCTCCCATCAGTTACAGCAAGTAGACTGGGACTCATTTAAAAGGGGGATTTTCCTTTTCAGCCAAGTCATGGTTCAAGCCAAGGCTTGGTTTTTTTTTGGTGGTCCGCTGACATAGGAATTGCCCTGCCAAAAGAACCTCCAGGGTAAGTTTTTTCCCCGCGAGATACCGATACGGCAATCAGCAGACGCCTTCACCTTGCTCCCTCCAAGAAAGCAGCGGCGGTCGCTGGTGCAAAAATCACTGCCATGGTGCCGAACTCCTACCCCGAGGGCAGCCGTCAACCGTCCCGGGCCACCGGTCAATTCCCGGCCAATTCTTCCGCCCCGACGCCGCTGCATTGCCGCTAGTCCGCGACGCGGTTCGATGGCCCGAAGGAGGACAAATCCCTCTTCCTCGCCCTTGGTCAGCACATTGAGCATCCAATGCCGCCCGTAATTCAAATAGACGTAGGCAGACCCGGCACGGTGCTCGAGAAGAAACTCCCGGGCCGAAGGACGCGAAAAAGTATGGCAGGCAGGATCACCCACCGCCGCGTAGGCCTCACACTCCACCACGATCCCAGAGGAAGTTCCCCAGACCAGCTCGCAGCCGATGAGCGAGCGAGCACATTGCACCGGCGACTGGGTAAAAAAATCCCGCGGAATCACAGCGGCATCGGGTGGTCGACAAACCTCCAAGGGAGATCGAATTTTTTTGCGAGATGGGCAGCCAAGGCCTTCACTCCGAAGGTCTCCGTGGCGTAGTGGCCACCATAGAGCAGGTTGATTCCCAGTTCCTCGGCCCGCACCCAACTCCACTGTGGCCCCTCTCCGGTGACCAGAGTATCCATCCCAGCCGCCGCCGCTTTTTCCACAAGGTCGCCTCCCTGTCCCGTGAGTACCCCGACTTTATTGGCCCGCGCTGGCCCCGCGGGACAGACTTGAGGAACCCGACCGGTGAGCTTCTCTAGACGACGGGAGAGGACGGCACGGGTTCCTCCAAAAATTCCAGCCCGTCCGAATCCGAGAAAAGACTCCACTTTGGTCAGCCCGAGGGCCGCCGCTAGGAGAACGTTGTTGCCGACCTTGGCATGCTGATCCAGCGGCAGGTGGGAGGAATAAACCGCCAGGTCGGACTGAAGGAGTAGATCAAGTTTTTCCCGCCAGACCCCGGTGACCGGCTGCACCCCAGACCAAAACAATCCATGGTGAACTATGAGCAGGGACCCCGGTCCGAAGGTAGCCGCCTTCTCTAGGGTGGGCAGGCCCGCATCTACGGCGGCGAGGATGCGCTTAACCTTACCTCCATTCTCCACCTGCAGACCATTGTAAGCCACGGGGAAATCCTCCACCGCGGCAATCCGCAAATAACGGTCAGTGTAAGACACCATTGAATCCAGTTTTTTCATGCCCGATGTTTTCCGTCACCAGGCCCCCGCCTTCAATCTTCTTTCATCTGCCGCTCCCGACCGCTAGTTTCTCGCTCCTATGCTTAAGGCCGGAATCGTCGGGTTGCCCAATGTGGGAAAGTCCACCCTCTTCAATGCCATCACCCGCACCCGCAAGGCGCAGGCGGCCAATTTTCCTTTCTGCACGATCGAGCCCAATGTCGGCATCGTCAGCGTCCCCGACAAACGTCTCGACGCCCTCGCCCAACTCTCCAAGTCAGAGAAAATCCTTCCCACCGCGATTGAGTTTGTTGATATCGCTGGGCTGGTCAAAGGAGCTAGCCAAGGCGAAGGCTTGGGCAACCAGTTCCTCAGCCATATCCGAGAAGTCGATGCCATCGTGCAGGTGGTGCGCTGCTTCGAGAACGAGGATATCCACCATGTGGCGGGCACGATGGATCCGGTCCGCGATATTGAGGTGATCAACACCGAGCTGATCCTCGCCGACATTGCCTCACTCGACAAACGCAAGGACAAGCTGGCCAAGACCGCCCGTGGAGGAGATACCCAAGCCAAAGCCGAGTTAGCCCTACTGGAGAAAATCCTACCTCTACTCAACGAGGGAAAGCCTGCCAGCACCCTCGACCTCAGCGCTGAGGAAGTCGCTCTCCTCAAAGGTTTTCTCCTCCTCAGCGCCAAACCGGTCATCTTTGCTGGCAATGTCCAAGAAACGGATCTGGCTAACCTCGCTCCCGATTCCCCGGCGGGGCAGCACGTGGAAACTGTTAAAAAATACGCAGCCCAGCACATGGGTACGGAAGCAACCATGATCAGCGCCCAGATCGAAAGCGAACTGGTCGATCTCTCACCGGAAGAAGCCAAGGATTATCTGGAAAGCCTCGGCTTGGAGGAAAGCGGGGTGGGCGAGCTCATCCGTAAGGTTTACTCCCTCCTCGGCTTGCGCACCTATCTCACGACGGGCCCTAAAGAGACCCGCGCTTGGACCATCCGTGCTGGAGACAAGGCCCCTGCCGCCGCCGGAGTCATCCACACCGACTTTGAGCGAGGCTTCATTGCCGCCGAAACCATTGGCTGCGAGGAATTGCTTCGACTAGGTTCCCAAGCCAAGGCCAAGGAAGCGGGCAAGCTCCGGATTGAAGGGAAGGATTACCTCGTCCAAGACGGCGACGTCATCGAGTTCCGCTTCAACGTCTAAGCGGAAGTTGAGTCTCCTCACTCTTGGAGAAAATAGACAATCCGCCCGCACTGCTCACAGGAGACAATTTGGGTACCCGCCTTAGCTTGGTGGAGAGTCGCGGGGGTGAGCTTCATGTGGCAGCCCGAGCAATGGTCGATTTCCAGGGGAACAATTGCGCGGCCCATTTTGGATTTGAAAAGCCGATCGTAGAGGTCAAGTAAGTCCTCATCGGAGACTTTGATTTCCTCGGCAATAACCTCAAGCTCGACTCGCAATT
>CAXMPH010000002.1:6754-18875 GCA_964195055.1 uncultured Chthoniobacterales bacterium
GTCCCGAACTTTTTATCAGCCGCCGCGATGGAAGGCCTCAGATCTTCACCCTCCTGCATCAATTCGAGTTCACGGTCTTCGATCGCCACCACATCTTTTTCCGCCCGTTCGATCTCATGGCGTAGAGCGGTGAACTCTTCGTTCTTGCGGGTCTGGGTCTGCTGGGTGCGGTACTTGTCGGCTTGGGCGCGCTTGGAACTGGCCTCGACCTCGAGACGGGCTCGCTCGACCTCAATTTCCTTACCCCTCGTCTTGGCTTTTTCCAGATCGGATTGTGCCCCCTTAAGATCGCTCTCAAGGGTGAGCTTTTCCGAAGGGGCTTGATTGATCTCGTGGAGGAGCGTTTGCAGGCGCTGATCGCGCTCCTGTAAGCGAAGGGTTTTCTGGAGAATATCGAGCATGATCGGCTCTTTTAGGCTTTCCTAAAAGCCAGGGCGAGCAAGAACTCATGGTCTTTTTCCCCCAAGGGCTTTTCTACAGCGGGAGCGGCCGAGACAAATTTGGCCTCCCTGCTCCTGATGGCTTCCTTTTGATGACGCCCCCCGGAGGATCTCATCCGCCTCCATCGCCCGGCGGAGCCCGAAGTAGCGTCCTCAATAATCCTCCGCCTTGACCTGACGGAACCTGCCGCTGTTGCGGCGGGAAAGGGACCGCAGAATTTTTTCCTCCGACTTACGGGCGGACTTAGTCAGGAAGTGGATGACGTGGATCCTTGCCGGTTCTTCCATCCCCGCCTGAAGATCCTTAACCAGGCCAAGTAGTTCACGCTCCTCGATCGCTGACTTCTCGAAGCCGAAGGCCCGGCTGGTACTCAAGCTGCGGCTCATCTCACCGTCGCTGATGAGGAAGACGGTGCTCGGCCGCAAACCAAGTGCCTGCTTCAAGGCCGTGTCGGTCCGCGTCCCTCCTCCCTCGTAAATCCCCGTCCCCATCCGGCTGTAAGTTCTTTTGTAGGACATGTTGCTCTTGCTTCCCCCATCGACGCTAGTGATCCACTCTGCTGCCCGGGCTTTGTTTTGGTCAGTGGCGGGCTGAACTTCGGGGAAGAGCGCGACCGAGCCCCCCTCGTAGATGATAATATTGAAGAGGGTGTTGATCCCCAGCCCTTGGACCAACTTGGCTGCCTCCGCTTTGACCGCGTCAAATTTTCCCGGCTGGCGATCGAACATCGTATCCGAAACATCGATGACCACGACCACCCGCCTCGCGGTATCGGAGATGCCGAAAAAATTAACGGCGGAACCGCTCCCGCCTCCACCTCCTGAGCCCGAACCAGCACCCGAGCCGGCGGCCCCGGCGAGGCTGGCCAGTTGATCAGAGATAATGTCGCTGGGGTCAACCACGGTGAGCGCATCCACCGGCATCTTAGGAAGATCGGGCAAGGAAAATTCGATCGGGCGGGCGGCGACTAACTTGTCTTGGAAGGACGGCTGAGGCGCGAGGGCATCGAACTCGGCCATATTCATTCGGTGCTGACGATCTTCGGCGGCGATGCGGATTTCTCTTTTGACCTCGAAAGTGGCAGGAGTAGGCAGAAGATAGCGGGCCACGATCCAGACCCCAGCCAAGATGGCCACGGCAAAGTGGAGGACTAAGCTGGCGACAATGACCGAGATAATGATCCGGCGGCGGCGACGACGGGCCGCTTGCTGAGGTGAAATAAGCACCGGATTCGTCATCTCAAAAATCCTCCTGACTTGGGGTGCTATCGGCGAAAGTCACCCCGGTGATGTCGGCTCGGGCACAGGCGTTGAGTACATCGACAATACGCTGATGATCAGTTTCATCGTCAGCATCGAGGGTGACCAGAGCCTCGCTTCGGTTGGCCTCGGCCGACTCCTTAAAACGGGTCAGGGTCGCCACCAGGGCATCCAACTGCCCGTCGCCCGGAGCTCCGAGGACGGAATCATTGAGGACGACACGGTTATCCGCTTCGATGCGGACTCGCTGCTCATCTGGCAGGTCGACCGCCTCCTCCTGAGCCACCGTGCCAGGCAAACCGAGGCTAATATCGCTTTCCTGTTTGATCGGCTTAGCCGTAACCATGAAAAAGACGAGGAGGAGAAAGACCATATCGATCATGGGTCCCATCTGCATCTCGACTACTTCGGCATCACGGCGGCGAACTCGCATAGATCAGGATTGGTGACTCCCAAAAATGACATCAACCGCGCCGGCATCGGCCGCCATTTTCATCACTTCTTTGATTTGTTTCCCCGGGGTGGTTTTGTCGGCACGAATGTAGAGCCTGAGGGGTGGGGTCAGCTTGAAGCGCTGCTTCAGGTGAGCGGAAAGCTGCTTTTTGTCGACCGGTTCCTGACCGATAAAGTAGCGGCCGTCTTCGTCGATACTAATGATATCTCGATTGCTCGTCTCCGGGGGAATGATCGCGTTACTGGCTAAGGGCAGCTTGATTTCCTGCTTGATCTGCTCCTTGGAAATCTTCGTCGTAACCATGAAAAAGATAAGAAGGAGGAAGGTCATATCAATCATCGGCGCGAGCTGAAAGCCCACGTTCTCCTCGGCTCTACGAAGGATCTTCACGAATGGGGAAGTTGCTCGGCTGGCGATGGCGGCGGGATTTCTCCGGAGGAGTGGGTCGCGCTCTCCAGCTTGAGTTCACCCGAGAGAATATCGATCATGAAGGTGACAGATTTCTGGATGTTGCCCATCGCCACCTGGAGGAGATTGCGAAAATAGAAGTAGAGAAACATGGCAGGGATACCGACGATCAGGCCTCCGGCGGTGGTCAGCATGGCTTGACCGATACCGGCCGCCAAATCCTGAGGTTCGCTGCGCCCCGCCGCTAATTGATCAAAGCTCTGGATCATTCCCGTGACCGTTCCAAGCAACCCGAGCATAGGAGCGATGGTCGCGAAAATATTAAGATAGTTCACCCAAATCATCAGGCGGGTCTCCTCTTGGATGAGAGCCTCGGCAGCCGACTGTTCCATGGAAATCTTATTGGCTAGGTCTCGCTCGAAATTCACCTTGAGCAAGGCGGCGCTTATGATGTTGGCGAAAACATTAGGTGAACTTTGACAGAGCTCATAGGCGGTGTTGGCGTCGTGATGCTGCATGCTCTGCGAGACCGCATCCACTTGAGCCTTAGGCATCATCTTCTTCTGGTTGATTTGAAGGAAGCAGTAGACCCCGACCGCGATGGTTCCGATCGAGCAGAGGAGGATCGGCCACATCAGCGGACCTCCGGCACGGAAAAGGTCGAGAAGGCTTTTCTCCACGGCCGGAGGGGAAGCGGGCGCGGTTGCCATCTCCTCCTGGGCTCGGACGCCGCTAAGAACGGAGGCAAAGATAAGGAGACCAATGAGGAGGAATTTGTGGTGGATCGGATGGTTCATAGTTCGTCTGTTTTTTCTTGAAGGGCTTGTTCTGCTTCCGGGGTATCGGGATATATCTCAAGGAGGTCGGTTGCAACCTCGCGGGCGGCCAGATCGTCGCCCACCATGAGGTAAAGTCGATGAGCCAGCCAGAGTCCATCAGCAGCCTCGTTCGAACTAGCCCCGTGAAAAAGGAAAGGATAAAGGGCAAGATCGGCCGTTTCTTGAAAGAGTCGATTGCGTTCCTCCCTTACCGGGGGATCTTCATACCATCGGGGATTTTTCGCGAGCAACTCCTCCAAAGTGCGCAGGCGCAACTGGGCTAGAACAAGCTTGCCCTCAAGGAGCAAATCCTCGTCCTCCTCGGATCCGACCAGTTCTTCGACTTCGCGGGCAACCTCCTCGGATCGGCCCAACTGGATCATGGCACTCAAACGGCCACGCTTAGCCCGGGCTTGGTCGACGGGGTTCCACGCCTCGGACTCGACGGCTTGAAAAACTATCAAGGCCTCCGCCAGTCGCTCCTCCTCGCTGGATTGCAGAAGAATTTCTCCAAAGATGTTTCCCGCCCGCCCAGCCGCGGAGGCAGAAATAGCCAAATACGGACTCAAGGCAACCCAGCGGGCCCGAGCAGATCTGGTCATGCGACGGCTGGGATTTTTTTCGATCGCCTGCAAAACCTTATCCGGACCGAATTCAATTTTTTCCACCTCGGAACGTAAAACGGTGGTGGTAGCGCGGCGGCCGGGGACCGGCGTGGCAATACCGATACGGAAGGAAGTCTCATCGATCCCAACAACCCTTCCCTTCCGCACGCTACCGTTTCGCAGTTGCAGGATATCCTGAGCCGAGGCAGAAAGGACCAACCCGGAGAAAAGACTAAAAAGAAGGAAAACTCTCATGAGGAGGCTCCTTCACCTGAGGGAAATTCTTTCAGTTTTTTCACGGCCTGTCCCACCTGAGGCAGGGAATTGAGGTCCTCCCGACCGGCCAGTTCCTCGTAGGTCTTACGCGCCGCCTCCCTGTCTCCAATTTCTTCAAAGGCCTCCGCACTACGCAGGTAGGCCTGAGCCGCCACCTCGCGCCAACGACCATAGAGAATATAGATGCGCTGGTAGTAGGCGATGGCGACCTTGGGGCGACCGCGGCCCATTTCAAGTTCCCCGAGAGAGAGCAAGGCTTGGGCTTTGAGCTTACCCGAGACATTCTTAACCGCGAGTAGGCGCAGGAGAGTCTGCGAAGCTTGCTCGGGCTGTCCCGCCTCCACCTCCATCTCGGCCCGGGTGGTTAGGGCCTCGCCCATCAGAGAAGACCAAGGGGTATCCCTCTCAAGACGAGTGTAGTAGTCCAAAGCGACCTGACCGTCTCCGTCCTCCAGAGCCAGTCGGGCCAAGGCTCCGAGGGCCTTATCTTTCTCAGCCGCCCGCGGATGCCATTTGAGGAGGTCACGATAAAGGCCAGCCGCCTTTTCCCGCCTCTCCGTTACTTCCGCGAGATTCTCGGCGGAGGCCGCCGCGGAAAGCTGGGCCCCGGCGCAATCGGCCAATATCCGAGGATTGATCAAAGAAGGATCGGCTAGAACGGAGGCCTCACGCAGCAGAGCTACGGATAAGGTAGGATCGGTTTTTTTAACCGCTTGGGCTAAGGCCCAGATTGTTCGCACGAGCAGAACCTCTTTTCCCTCTTTCACTGCCTCTTTTCTCAGTTTCCGCAATTCGGCCAGATAATCCTGCTTTTCCGAGTCGGTTTTGTAGTAGCGACCCAAGGCAAGAAACATGTCTTCGACCGCAAAAGCTTTGGCCACATTACCAAATTCACGGATGGCTTTCCCGTATTCTTCGGCAGCTTTTTCTGGCTGTCCTTCCCTCCGCCAAGCCTTACCGATGATAAAAAGGGCCTCGGCGGCCCGGGGACTTGGCCCGTAGAGAGTCAAGTACTGCCGCATCAGATCACGCACCCCTTGATCGTCTTCCTCCATTTGCAAAACTTTGCCTAGCTTGAAAAACGACTCCTCGTGGAAACGCCCAGACTGGGGTGGCACGCTAGCGTAGACCTTTTTGCCTTCCTCAGATTTAGCCTGCGTCAGCAACGCATCACCAAGGAGAATACGAGCTTCTGCCTCTTCCTCTCCCCCAGGGTAATCGTTTAAATAAGACTTTAGATCTTTTTCCGCCGTTTCATAGTCCTGGCTCGACTGGGCGCTGTAAGCGTAGCGGAAAGCGGCCGCGGCCGCCAAACCTCCCTGAGGAAACTTCTGGGAATGCTCGGCTAGCACCATGCGAGCTTCGGAAAACCTCTGGCCGAAAGCCAAGGCAGAACCATGCCAATAATGAGCCGCCTCACCCAATTCGTGCTCTGGAAATTTTTGGGGGAAAGCTGAAAATATTTCGGCGGCCTCATCATTTCGTTCGGCCAGCAAGAGAGTGAAGCCCTCCATAAAAAAGGCACGCGGTGCTTCGCTAGCTTGAGGAAATCTCTGCCCCAGTTCGGCAAAGGTGGCCCGGGCCTCTTCGTAATCTCCTGCCTTCTCTTGAGCTGTCCCCCGAAGGTAGAGAACGAGAGGCAGACTTTCTGACTGAGGAAAGCGTTGTTCGAGTGTCTCGGCGGCCCCAACCGCTCGGTCGTAGCGCTCAATCGCCAGCCAACTCTGGAGAGCGCTGAGAGAGGCTTTTTCCACCATGGGGTCGGGCTCAAGGCGCTCCAACATATCTTGGAGAAGGAGAGCGGACTCAAGAAAGCGTTCCTGCTGGTGAAAAGCCATCGCGAGACGAAATCGGACCGAGGCATCAAAAGAAGGGATTTTTTTCAGATTTTCTAATTCCTTGGCTACCTCACGCTCCTCCTTTCGCAATTGAGCCCGGCGAAAAATACTCGGCTGCGGCTGTCCTTGCAGGGCCTTGAGGTCCGCCCGAATCGCTCCCAATCGTTCCTCTTGTCGGGCCAACAGGCGTTGCAGCGGCCAGATGATCTGGAGAGCCTTAATGGCCTCGCGGGGGCGATCTTGTTGCAAAAGTTGGTCAGCCAAGCCGAGGGCGAGCGTCTGAAAGGTTGCAATCTGGATCAGGCTATCTTGATCGGCCCCTTCGTTGGCCAGTAATTCGAGAGCCTCCGCGTTTTGGCCAGTCTCGATCAGACAATAGAGTTCGAGCACAGTTGCTCGCGGGCGGTGCTGGCTGAGTCGATTTTGACGCAGAGCGGAAAATTCTGGAATGGCTTCCTCCAACTGGCCGGCAGCAAGCAAGGCGCTGGCTCCCAATAAAGCGACATCCTGACGGCGCTGAGAACGAGGAAACTTTGTGACAAAGCCAACCAACGCGGCACGGGCCTCCTCATAGCTCTCGCTTTGGAGCAGGCTGATCGCCCGCCAAAAAGCCAGATTCTCTTTTTGCTTCGAGCTGAGTTTTTCTTCTTTTTCTGCTGCTCTAATGACCTCTAAGGCTTCCTCGAAATTTTGCACTTGGAGTAAGGAGGCGGAGAGGTTGTAGCGAACATGGGCCAGAAATGGTTCGGCCCCCAAAGAGGAACCGAAATCTTCCAAAAATCTCTGATAGCCTTGGACTGCTTCAGGGTAGCGCTTCTGATTATAGGCTGCGTCTGCCTTGAAAATAACATCGCGGGCCGTACCCGCCTGCGGGCTGTCATCTTGGGCAGCTAGCGATAGCACACCGAGCAAAAGGAGACCACAGACAAGGAGGCCCGTTCGATGGAGTCGGGGAAAAGCAACCATGCCGAGAAGAAGTGAACCCGCCTTCGCCAAAGGAGCGAGGCCAAAATTACGTTTCTTGCCAGATTCGAAGTGGCAAGATGCCATCTATGACTCTAGTGACCCCTCTCCGAAATTTGTCTTCCGCGATCAAGCGCTGTCTCAACCGATGAAGACAAAAGAACGAGCCCAAGCTCTCAGCCTAGCGGCTCAGCCGTTTTCCGAGCTACTCGGCCCTAGTACGGTCGAGGATCTCTTGGCCTGGGTCGAAGCGGAATTGGGCGACGCCGCCGCCCTCGATCAATGGATTCGGCATGGTCAGGCCCAGACCAAAGCTCTCGCTCCTCAGAGCATCCTTCACGTGTTTAAAAGCAACACCCCCCATGCGGCACTGCATAGCCTGATCGGAGGATTGCTCCTCGGCGCTCATAATCGGGTGAAGCTGCCAAGTTCCGGCTTGGCCGAAGTGGAGGAATTTATGGCGGGTCTGCCGGAAGCTCTCCGGCGATTGGTTGTCACTGCCGGCGAACTCGACCGGACCTGGCTGACCTCCAGCGATGCCGTGGTTGCTTATGGCTCGGAAGAAAGCATCGCCAAACTACGCCTGATTGTGCCGTCTGGCAGAATCTTTTTGGGCCATCCCGAAAAAGCGAGCCTTGGCATTATTTGGGATGATCCTGAGAGCGCCTCTTGCCCCGAGGCGGCCCGGGACGCCTCCCTCTTTGACCAGCAGGGCGTTCTCTCGCCCCAAGTTTTTTACGTTCGGGAAGTCACGCCGGGATTTGTCCGTAATTATGCCAAAAATCTTTCCCAGGCTATGGCAGCCTTCAACGGAGGCCAAAGAGGCCGCAAAATTTCTACAGCCGAGAGAGCCGAGATCGCCAACCTCCGAGCCGCCTACCGTTTCCGGGCCAGCGGCGATCTCCGTGTTGCCCTATGGGAAGGTGGTGGAGAAGCTGGCTGGTCCGTGGTTTACGAAGAAGATCCGTGGTTTCCTGCCACCTCTATTCCTCGGGTAATCTTCGTCAAACCGCTCCCCGAAAATCTGGCCGAAAGCATGGGGCCGGCAGCTGAGTACCTTGGTGCCGTGGGACTCTGGCCCTGTGAAAAAGAGCTGGCTGAACGCTTTTTCAACCTGCAACCATCCCGCTTTTGTTCTCTTGGGCGGATGCAGCCTCCCCCCTGGACTTGGCACCAAGGAGGAGGGTCCAGATTGGCCTCACTCGTCAAGTGGGTTGATTTTGAGCCAACAAACCTGTTGACTGCCTGATTCCATGCCCAAAGAAAAGTCTATCCCTGCGCAAGGCACTGTTGTCGAGGTTCTACCCTGCACCATGGTCCGTGTGAAATTAACCAACGACAAAGTAGTCCTTGCTCACATCGGAGGGAAGATGCGCAAACATTTCGTTCGTATTGTTCCCGGGGACCGAGTCCAGATGGTCATCTCGCCCTACGATCTGACCAAGGCACGCATCACTTACCGGGAACGCTAGCTCGACCTAGCGGTCGCACTCACCCATGACAAAGTCGATGCTGCCGAGGATGGCAGAGACATCGCTGAGGTAGTGCCCGGGCAGCAGCTTGGGCATGATGCTGAGATTGGCAAAGGAGGGGGCTCTGATCTTCATTCGATAAGGCACCCCGCCGCCCTTGCTGTTGATGTAGAAACCGAGTTCGCCTTTGGGGTTTTCTGCTCCGAAGTAGATTTCTCCCACGGGGGCGTCGATACCCTGGGTTGTGATGATGAACTGATGGATGAGTTCCTCCATCTTCGTCATCACGTCCGTTTTGGCCGGTAGGATATTTTTCGGATCCGTCACATGAATGGGCCCGGAGGGCATCCGGTCGAGCACTTGGGTAAGGATGCGGACACTCTGCCGCATTTCCTCCATGCGCACGAGGTAGCGGTCGTAGCAGTCCCCCACCGATCCGATGGGCACATCAAATTCGTATTGCTCGTAGCCGAGGTAGGGATGGGCCTTACGCAGGTCGTGGTCCACCCCAGAACCCCGCAAGTTGGGTCCGGTCAGCCCGTAGGCAATGGCTTCCTCTTTCGTGATAATGCCGACATCGCGGGTGCGATCCAACCAGATAGGATTCCTCGTGAGTAACTTGTCCACCTCATCGAGGCTGGTAAGCAGGCCGGAAATGAAGTCCCTCACCTGGCCCCCAAAGCCCTCGGGCATGTCGTGGGTCATCCCCCCGATCCGAGTGTAGGAGGTGGTGAAGCGAGCGCCGGTGAGCTGCTCGCTCAGGTTGTAGACCACCTCACGGTGCTTGAAGGTGTAGAGAAAAACCGACATGGCCCCGATATCCATGGCATAGGCCCCGACCCCGAGGAGGTGGGAGGAGATTCTCGCCAGCTCGCAGCAGAGCACCCGAATAGCTTGGCCCCGAGGCGGCAAGGTCCAGTCCATCAGCTTCTCCACCGCGAGAGCGTAGGCGACGTTGTTGGCTAGGGGGGCAAGATAATCCAGTCGGTCGGTGTAGGGGACGAACTGATTGTACTGCATACTCTCGGCGATCTTCTCGTCGCCGCGGTGGAGGTAGCCAATGTCGGCATCTGCCTTGGTGATGATCTCGCCATCTAATTCGAGGACAATGCGCAAGACCCCGTGGGTCGAAGGATGCGATGGCCCCATGTTGAGGGTCATCGTCTCGCCCAGCAGTTCGCCCTTTTCGCGTGCCTCATTTTCTGCCGCTAGGGTGCGGGCAGCGGGATCTGGTGACTCAATAGTGGTGGACATTTTGCTCATTGTTACGTTTGCCGGGGGGGTTTGGCAACTTTAGGAAGTAGCCGCCAGTTCGTCTTCCACCCGGAGTCGCAGCTGACCGCAGGCGGCATCGATATCGTGGCCTTTCTCCCTCCGGATCGTCGCCACCACGCCACCGGCCCGAACCGCCTCGACAAATTCCTGCTGACGCGGAAGGGAGGGGCGCTCCCACGAAAGACCTTCCACGGTGTTGTAAGGAATGAGGTTCACCTTGGCATTGAGCCGACGGGCATGCCGGGCCAGCAGCCGGGCCTGATCCAGGGAATCGTTGACCCCAGCGATAAGAATGTATTCAAAGCCGAGCTTCTGCTTACGGCATGAGGTAAAATAGGCGCAGGCATCAAAAAGTTCGGCCAAGGGAAATTTCTTGTTCACTGGCATGATCTGCTGGCGCACCTCGTCGGTCGCCCCATGCAAAGAAATGGCCAAGCGAACCGGAACAGCATGATCAGCCAGCGCACGAATCTGCGGCGCCAAACCACTGGTTGAGACGGTGATGTGCCGTGCCCCAATCTCAAATCCCCACGGTGCGTTGAGAATCTCAAGAGAGGCCAAGAGATTTTCCAAGTTGGCCAACGGCTCACCCATCCCCATGAAGACGATATTATCGACCCGCTCCCCGCTGATCTGCTCTACTTCCATTACCTGGGCCGTGATCTCACCCGCCGAAAGGTTGCGCTTCCACCCCCGCAAACCACTGGCACAAAACTTACAACCATAAGCGCAGCCGACCTGAGTTGAGACGCAGAGGGTTCGCCGGTCCGAGGTCTCTCCATAGAGTGCCGGAGAGGCTGGGATGAGGACACTCTCGATCAGTTGCCCATCGGGTAAGCGGAAAAGAAATTTACGGGTGGTATCGTGGGAACCTCCCATCTGCACCTGCTCCAGCGCCTCCACCGGGAACTGTTTTGCCAGCTGTTCCCGCAACTCGGCCGGAAGGTTAGTCATGGCGGAGAAATCCTTGACCCGCTTTTGGTGGACCCACTCAAGGACCTGCCGAGCCCGGTAGGGCTTGTAGCCCCAAGTTTTCAGTTCACCGATCAGCGACGGCAATGTTTGTCCAAGCACAGGGATCACCGCGGCAGCATGTCACAGATGGCGACCAAACTCCACCGCAGGATGCCTTGACCAGACGATCAAGAAAACTAGCGTAGCCTCTATGTCATTCTCCAACTGCGCCAGATTCCTCCTTCTAGCAGGGCTGCTCCTGAGCTCGAGTTGCCAAACCACCACGGTGAGCCGGGTCGACCCCGCGGTGGCGGCCGCCATCGCCGCCGAAGCGCCGGGGAACTATTACATTGGGCGGCGCTACCACAAAAAGGACTACAAAATGTGGGGATGGGTACGGCGCCCAGGACAACCGTGGAAGACGGCCCAACTGGTCATGCTCAATGAGAATACCAAGCTCGCCCCCGACCGGGCGGCCGGCACCCTCGGTACCGACCACAACACGGAATACCGTTTGGAAGGCCGCTACACCGGCGCTCGAGTCTATGAGCCGGCAAGCAATCGCTTTTACCCCGAGTTTGTTCTCACCGGTTACAGGCTGCGCTCCAGCGCCCCACCCATGATCTACTCGGACGAGCGAGCCCTGGATCCGGCGGTGCGGTTACTCACTCCCCCTTTGTGATCCGAGGAGGTTGACCTTGCCTCCCCCCAGCAAAAAATGTTGCGGCGCCAGAGCCTGCTTGTCAGCTTGAGCACGATGTCTTCCTCACCCTCAGACTCCACCACAGCTCTGGCTACGTTTGTCGAGCAACTCAACCTCTTCTTTGGCTGGACCAGTGGGCTCCTCTGGGGTCCTTGGTTGCTCATCCTTCTCATTGGGACGCATATCTATCTGACCTTCCGCCTCCGTATCATCCAGCGCTGGCGTGGCAGTAGCTGTTACTGCCGGTGGTCCGGGGGCTATTTTCTGGATGTGGATTACCGGAGTGTTCGGGATCGCGACCAAGTATGCCGAGGCACTCCTTTCGGTGCACTTCCGAGTTAAAAACAAACACGGTGAGATGTCCGGCGGCCCCATGTACGTCCTCGCTCGAGGGCTCAACATGAAATGGCTCGTAGTCTTGTTTGCCTGTTTCACCGTGGTGGCTGCCTTCGGCATCGGCAACATGTTCCAAGCCAAAGCGGTGACCAACAGCGTCATCGAACTCTTCCCCGACGGCACCGCCGAAATGCCCATCCGCCTCACCTGCGGTCTCCTCATGGCCGCGGCCACCGGCCTTGTTCTCATCGGCGGAGTCAAGTCCATCGCCCGGTTCTGCAAGATCGTTGTTCCCTTCATGATCATCGCCTATGTTGGC
>CAXMPH010000003.1:0-309 GCA_964195055.1 uncultured Chthoniobacterales bacterium
CTGGGGTGACTGTTCGGGAACTTCCCTTACCGGTGCAAGGCTCTCGGGTGGCCATCGATCTAGTCGATCCTACCGGACCAGCTGCTTCCAAGTTCCACACCGGAGACGTCATTCTTCAGGTTGGAGAGATTGAGGTGCATCATCCGGAAGACGCGCTGGATGCCTCTTTTTTCCTAACGGCGGAGCTCCCAGTTGATGTACGCATCGCTCGCGATGGGGAGATTCGGACCATTCCCTTTCTTCCTGGTCAGCATCCTTCGGGACGCAAAAGCGATCTTCAGGCCCTAGGCCCGACCAGCTTAACCTCTC
>CAXMPH010000003.1:319-18462 GCA_964195055.1 uncultured Chthoniobacterales bacterium
ATTTTTCGGAATTTGTCGTAGCGAGCGCTGAGCAACTCTTCCATGGGCTGCTTCCCTAAAGCGTCAAGGCTCTCGACGATGGAATGGGCCATGAGCTTGGCCGCCTCTTCTGGATTGTGGTGGGCGCCACCCTGAGGTTCCGGGACAATGCCATCGACTACCCCAAGTTCTTTGAGGTGAGGAGCGGTCAGTTTGAGGGCTTCAGCTGCCTCGGGGGCGTGGCTACGGTGTTTCCATAGGATAGCGGCACAACCTTCTGGACTGATGACGGAGTAATAGGCGTTCTCCATGATGAGGACTCGGTCGGCCACCCCTATGCCAAGAGCTCCTCCCGAGCCACCCTCTCCGATTACCACCGCGACAATCGGTGTTTTGAGTAGCATCATCTCGCGGAGGTTGACCGCGATGGATTCCGCGATATGCCGTTCTTCTGCCCCGATTCCTGGATAAGCGCCTGGTGTGTCTATCAAGGCGACCACGGGTAGGCTGAATTTTTCGGCCATGCGCATGACCCGAAGGGCCTTGCGGTAGCCCTCGGGATGGGCGCTTCCGAAATTGCGGAGGATATTTTCCTTGGTGTTACGGCCTTTCTGATTGCTCACCACCGCAACCGGCCTGCCGGCAATTTTAGCCAGTCCACATGGCATGGAGGCATCGTCACCAAAATGTCGGTCCCCATGCAGTTCGGTAAAGTCGGTAAAACATTGCCCGAGGTAATCCAAGGCAAACGGGCGAGCGGTGTGACGGGCGATTTGGACGCGCTGCCAAGCGGTGAGGTTGCTGTAGATCTCCTTGCGCAAGGCGTCGATCTTTTCCTCAATTTTGCTTACTTCGGGATCGAGGCCAAGGTCGGTCCGGTCAGCTTTTTCGCGGAGGCTTTCCAAGCGCTCTTCTAGCTCGGCGATGGGTTTTTCGAATTCCAAAGGTGGGACTTTCATCTCACCTGATTGTGACTGGATCACCGCGTCTGAGGAGGACAAAAACATCATTGATCGCTTCTTTTTTAAGGACGAGCCCGGGTGGCATCTTGTCCTCCTTAGTCTCGGGAGAGATTCCACTGATCGAGAGGGCGGGTGGGGAAAGGATAATACGGCGGCTTGCTTCGGGGTAGCCCTCTTCGGCGAAGGTAACCCGTTTTCCTTGGAAGGTCGCAATATTGTCGAGGACACGGCATGAGGCACCACCAGCAGGGATCGAGCCGATCCGCGCCGAAAGCAGAGGATATTCGCAGAAAAATTCTCCGTGGTTGTCCAGCCTTAGGGTTTTGCTACCTAAGTCAGCCGAGGCCGAAATTTTGACAATGGGTAGGACCAACTCCTGACCAATTTGTAACATGGTTCCCTTGATACGATTGGCCCGGGCGATGAGATCAATGGTGGTGTCATGTTGCTGGGCTATTCGGTAAAGGGAGTCGCCGCTCACCACCGTGTAGACCACCTTGTCTTTGAGGGAGGGCTCCTTGGAGAGGAGTGCCGCCCGGTTGAGAGGTCCCAGCAGGGCTCTGGCATCGGCGGCGCGGGGATCTTTCGAATGATTTTTCAGATACTGGTCCCAGATTTTCCGTCTCTGGGAATCAGGCAAGTCGGCCGCTTGGCTGAGGGTGGCTTGGAAGGCGGCTTCCTTTGGGTCGGGGATGGCCGCTTGGGCCACGGCTTCGCGCTCTATCCGCCCTTGTTCGTTGCGCAAGGCCATCGCTGGCACCAAGTAGATTTGGTAGACGAGGGTGCCGGTGATCGCCAGAACAATGGCCGCGACAACCACGATGATGATGGTATGCGAGCGGGTCATTCTCAGATCAGCCCTCGTTTTTTCCATTCGCCCACATTTTCTCCAGCGGAGCGCCGAGCTGTCTCGACCGCTAGTTTGAGCAGAGAAACCTCCCAAGCGTCGTCAACGCTTTCAATAACGGCCCGGCGATGCCCCTCATCCCGGCTGGCCTCGCCCACTGCCTCAGCGACAATCTTCTCCATCTCACCACTGACCACCTCTTCTCGGAGATTACTTTTGGTAAATTGGAAGCCATAGCGGAGGAGCTTGAGATTCTCCCCATGTGCTTCCAACCAGTCGGCAAACTCGCGGGCCTTGTCCCCGAATCCATCAAGGGCGATTTTGGCGAAATGGTTGGGGGTGACGATTCTGGGGCGCTCGGCCTCCAAGGTTCCTCGGCGGAGACGGACCTGGTTCACCTTATCCATCAATTCACTGACGAGAACAAATTCGAAGGACGTTGTACCGAAAGTCTCGATTAGCCCGGTTGGTTCTACGTGTGTTTTGGTGTTTTCCAGAGCGTAGAGAAAACTGTCTTGATTCATTCGTAATGTTCTAAGGTAAGGCCTTCTTGGCAGGATGCAAGAAACCGGAGAGAGGCGTCTTCGCCATTGGACGCCAAGAGGGGAGGCGCTATATTGCTGGCCTATGTCTGAACCGGTTGCCGCTCGTCCCCAACGTATCAACCTCCGCACCCCCGAGGTGATGGAAGAAGTCCAAGCTGCGGTGGAGAAGCATTATCACAGCCCCTTGGTCGGGCGCCTGCGGGCGGCTGGAGGGGTGGGGCAATTCGGAGATGTGTCGGTGCGACTGGCGAAGCAGTTCGGGTTCTGCTATGGGGTGGAGCGCGCCATTGATCTGGCCTATGCTGCGCGCAAAGTGTTTGCCGACAAAAATTTATATCTTGTTGGCCAAATTATCCACAATCCGGACGTCAATGCCCAGTTGGCCGCCATGGGGATTCGTAGCCTAACCGGCCCTGACCAGCTTTCTCAGATTGATGCCTTGGAGGCCGAAGACGTGGTTATCATTCCAGCCTTCGGGGCCGAAATCTCTCTGCAAGAGCGGATCAAGGCGCGGGGCTGCCAGATTGTCGACACCACCTGCGGCGATGTCATGAGTGTGTGGAAGCGGGTGCGGCAGTACGCCAACGATGGGGTTACTTCGATCATCCACGGCAAGGCTGATCATGAAGAAACCCGAGCGACGAGCTCCCGTGCCCGGGCGGCCGGAGGGGGCCAAGGCAACTTTGTGGTCGTCTACAATTTGGCTGAGGTTGACCAGCTCTGTCAGTACATCGTCGGGCGTGGCGATCGCGCCGCCTTCCTCGAAAAATTTCAAGGAGCCACTTCCGAGGGATTTGATCCCGATCTGCACCTTGGTAAGGTGGGGGTGGCCAATCAGACGACCATGCTACGCACCGAGACCGAGGAAGTGCAGCGGCGGGTTCGCCAGGGGGTGGTGGAGCGCGACGGTTCAGATGAGAATTTCCGCGTTTTCGACACGATTTGTGGGGCCACCCAGGAGCGTCAGGACGCCTTGGTCGAGTTGCTTAAGCAGCCTCCGGATCTCATGCTGGTAGTCGGCGGATACAACAGTTCCAACACGACTCACTTGGCAGACATGGGCCAAGAAAAAGCGCCGACCTACTTCATTCTCAATGCCGATAGCCTCGAATCGAGGAAAACCATCCGCCACTTCGATACCCTCCACCATGAGGAGATAACCACGGAAGAGTGGTTGCCGGCCGGCCCCGTCACCGTCGGCATTACCGCCGGGGCATCCTGCCCGAGCAATCTTATCGAGGATGTCTTGCGTCGTCTGCTCGGCCTGCGCGGTATCGAACTCGCCTAAATTTTAGTTTCTCCACGGCTCACGGGCGGCCTTGGCTCCGCTTGACCGGTACCTCGGGCACAGTCAGTTGCTGCCCGTTGGCTTCCGGCCCGACTTGGAGGAGGTAGGGACCGGCCCTCTCGGCCCAGCTTGCCGCATCAGGGAAGCCTGCGGCATCTTCTTTGCCAAGGCAGGATTGCAGCATCTCGGTATGGATGATGCCGGGATTGAGGGAGACTGCAGCAATCCCCTGAGGCAGTTCCTCAGCGAGGGACTTGGTCATGCCTTCGATAGCCCATTTGCTGGCACAATAGGCCGCGACCTCCGGCGAGGTGGAGCGCCCCCAGCCAGAGCTAAAGTTGACTAGTAATCCTTTTCCTCGGTCGATCATGGCGGGAAGGAAATGACGCAGCACATTAGCGGTACCCTTGATATTGACGTCGATAACGTGGTCGAAGGCCTCCCGTGGAACCTGCCAAAGCGGGGCGTTTTCAGCGATGACAGCCGCATTATTGAGCAGGAGATCCGGTGCTCCGAGATGGTCGAGGACATCGCTGGACCATCTTCGCACTGCCTCGTCGTCGGCTACGTCGAGGGCCGCGAAATGGTGAAGTTTCCCGTGTTCCTTGCCGAGGGCCTCCACCGTCCGTTCTGAACGGGCGCAGCCCGCCACCCGATGCCCATGTGCGAGATAGAACTCGAGAAGGGCCCGCCCGCAACCGCGGGAAACCCCGGTGATGACTATGGTCCGCCCCGATGCGGCCATCACCTTATTGCTGGGCCTGTTGTTGCTGGGCTTGGAGAGGATTAAAGTCGGCGGCGTGATAAGAACTGCGGACCAAGGGACCGCTGGCTACGTGGGTAAATCCCTTTTTCCGTGCGATGTCCCCGTAGAGCTGAAAGGTCTCAGGATTAACGTACTCCACCACCGGAAGGTGTTGTGGGGTGGGGCGAAGGTACTGTCCCATCGTCAGAAGTTCGACGTTGTGCTCGCGGAGATCGTCCATCGCCTGAAAAATTTCGGTCTCGGTTTCTCCCAGACCCAGCATGAGACCGCTCTTGGTCATCGTCTCGGGTCGGATCTCCTTGGCCCGCTGCAAAAACTCGAGGGAAAGATGGTACTTAGCCCGAGAGCGTACCATGGGGGTGAGGCGCTCAACCGTCTCGAGGTTGTGATTGAAAATGTGCGGGGCGGCATCGAGGACGGTTCGGAGGGATTCGTCCTTGCCGTTGAAGTCGGGAACCAGCACCTCAATGATGATTGCGCCATCGCGACCTCGGATTGCCTCGATGGTTTGGGAAAAGTGGAGGGCTCCCCCATCCGGCATATCGTCTCGAGCCACCGCGGTGATGACGACATGTTTCAAATTCATCCGCATGACAGCCTCGGCCACCCGTTGGGGTTCGTCCGCTTCGAGGGCAAAGGGTTTGGCGGTGGAGACGGCACAAAATCCGCAGGCGCGGGTGCAGCGGTCACCGGCAATCATGAAGGTAGCCGTACCTTGGCTCCAGCATTCCCAGCGGTTGGGACATTGAGCGCTTTCGCAGACGGTGTGGAGGCGAAGGTCAGAGACCAATTCCTTGGTGGAGAAAAAGACCGGGTTGGAGGGCAAACGCACCTTGATCCAGTCTGGCTTTTTCATCTGATGTAGTTCTGGGTTGATTTTGCTACATGCCATAAGGCGATAAATTTACACTCTCACAACCTGGGCGAAAGGGCAAAAGTGGCCATTGCCGGAAAGGGAGGCCAGAAAACCCACCCAAATTTCTCTCCAGATCGGCTTTTTATCGTGGGATAAGCCGTCACTTTATTTTTCTGGGATAAGCGGGCCGCCTACTCCGAGCGCAGGGCGACTGCCGGTCTGATCCGGGCGGCCCGGGCAGCCGGGAGGAGTCCGGCCAAGGTGGCTGCTCCGATGATCCAGAGCGGGGTCCAAGCCAGTAGGCCCCAAGGGTAGCGTAGCTGAACTGTCCAACCGAAGAAGGCGAGATTGATCACCCAGGTGAGGACCATGGCGAGGCAGGCGCCGGCCGCCAGTCCGGTCAGGCTGGCAAGGGCGCCGATAAGGGCAGACTCGGCGACGAAGGCTTGGCGGACCTGACCGGCCGAGGCCCCGATAGCCCGAAGGATGCCGATCTCTTGCTCACGCTCGGTCACCAAGGTGGTCAGGGTGAGGGAGACCCCGAGAACTGCCACAATGACGGAAATGGTGCGGAGTATGTAAGTGACGGAAAAAGTCTGGTCGAAAATATCGAAGATGCGTTGGCGAAGGGAGGCGTTGGAATAGATGGCGTACTCGGCCTCTTGGCCGAATTTTTGCCGCAGTTCCGCCCCGAGGGCATCAGCCTTCTCCGGAGCATGGAGATGAACTCCGGCGGAGTGGGCCCCCGGATCGGTCCAGAAGGAGGCATAGTTGCGGCGATCCATCAGAATGACGCCTTGGTCGCGGGTGTAGTCGAGGTAGACCCCAGCAACGCGGAAAGAGTGAGGGCCCTCTGGGGTGAGGAGGGTGATACTTTCTCCCTCCCTCGTCTGGTGGCGGCGTGAAAAACTTTCCGAGACAGCGACGTAGCTAGGTTGACGCAGGAGTTCGCTTTTATCATCGCTGCCGCCGCCAAGGAACTCCAGCTCCCCCCGCATCCGTCCATCAATGATGGCGAGGAAGACCTGTTCCTCTCCGAAGGAAATTCGCTTCTCAAAAAAGGTATCAACCGACTCCGTTTCCGGACGGCTTTTCAACCAGGTAAGGACCTCCTGGGGAAGGGGGGCATGGAATCCGGCGGTCTCGTTAGCCGCTAAGGTAACAAAGAGATCTGCCTGAATGGTGCGGTTGATCCAGGTGTCTACGGTGGCACGGAAGGAGTAGATCATGACCGAGACGCCGACCGTCATGGCGATGGCGGCCATGAGGGCAGCGGTGGTGAGAGAGTTCCGGTGCATCGCCCGCACGAGGTTGCGGGTGGCTAGGCGCCAGGCGGTACCGTGGGGTAAGCGCTGAGCCAAGGGTGAGAGAATGCGGCCAGCGGCTGCGGTGACGGCGGGGACGAGGAAGGCGAATCCGATGATGACGAGGAAGGCGGCCGCGAAACCGAGGGCGGCGGGACCAGTTTGGAGGGCAAGCCAAGAGGAGACAAAGGCAAGGACGAGAGAGATGGCTCCGAAGATGAGCCAGCGTCTGGGGACGGTGGCGTAATGCTCCATGACGGTGCCAAGATGGAGGGCGCGAGCCACCTGCACTTTGGTGGCCTCTCCGGCGGGGAGCCAAGCGGCGGCGATCACGGAAACTAAGCCGGCCAACGCGGCCGCGGCCACCTGCAAGGGAGTAACCGCCAGTCGCTCGATACTGACTAAGACATAGAGTGAGCTAACCGTTTCGCTGACCGCTCCAACAAGCAGTCCGGCGAGGGGGAATGCGGCGGCGATTCCAAGAGCGATTCCGGGAACCCCGAGGACGAGAGCCTCGCCGAGAAAGAGGATGCGGATCTCGGTTCGGGAGGCACCGATGGCGCGGAGGATGCCGATTTCGCGGCGCCCGCGAACCACGGCCGCGGAGACGGTATTGTAGATGAGAAACATTCCCACGAGCAGGGATACCAGGCTCAACGCCGTCAAGTTGAGCTGGAAGCTGGCTAGCATTTTTCCGATCTGCTCGCTCCGCTGCTGCGGCGCGGTCACAGGGACATCCGCCGGAACAATCGCTCGGGCGGCGGCCACCACTTCGGCGGGGTCGGCCCCCTCCGCCAAAAGTAGCTGGACGGAATCAAGCTGGCCGGGACGGCCCAGCAATGACTGGGCCCAGCCGATATCCATGGAGGCTGAGCGGATATCGGCCAAAGCGGCAGGATCGTCGGGTTGGAGGACAAAGCGTACCCGCAAGGGCACGATCCGGCCGTTGACGCTAACCCTGAGGGTGTCGCCTTGCTCCACCTCCAGTTCTTGGGCGAACTCGCGGGTTAAGGCGATGGCGTCGGGTTCCCCTAGCCAGGCTTCGATGTCGACGGGCGCCCCGTCTGGCCAAGCCATTCGAAAAGTTTCGAAGGGAGGATTGGTGAAGGGGTCGACCCCTAGGAGTCGGAGGTATTCTCCCGGATAATCAGGCAGGGTGAGGAGGCCCTGAACCACGGGTGTGGCGGCGCTCACTCCGGGAATTTTGGCTAACTGAGGAAAGAGGGTCTCATCGAGAGGACCCCGTGCTTCCAGATTAGACTTACCAGCGAGCAGTTCCACCCCGGCACGGAAGGAGCGGTTGGCGCTGTGGTTGGCCAACATGATGGCGAGAAAGACGCAAACTCCAAGGGCAACACTGAGGATGTTGAGGGCGGCCAGCAGTTTGTGCCGCCGCGTCTGCCGTAGAATTTGCCTGAGGAGGATGGCTGGCCAATGGCGGCTCACGAGAGAACGGGGTCGGTTGCGGCGGCGGCTTCGTGGAGGGCGCGCTGGAGGGACTCAATCTCTCGGTCACTGGTAACTTTCGCCCCATCCCGTGCTCGGCAGACATAAAAGGTATCCATCGCCACTTCTTTTTCCGTGGTGATGCGCGCCAGTTCGAGGGTCAGGCCCAGTCGGTCCAAACCGGTAAACATGTTATAGAGCAGGCCGATATGATCGGGTTTTTCGATGTCGATAATGGTGAAGGAAGGGTGGCTTAGGTTGTCGAGGGCGAGGCGGGTCGGTATTTCGGCTTCTTGAGACATACGGTAACCAAGGCGCTGGCGGGCTTTGGCAATATGGGGGTCGAAGTCGAAGTCCTGATCGAGAAGGGATGTGTCGAGTAGCTTTTCGAATTTTCGGTGGGTGCGGTCGCTATCCACTGGTTGGTGCTTGGCGTCGCAGACCCGGAAAATATCAAGGACAAGATTGTCGCCTCTGGTGTGAATGTCCGCACTCAAAATATTGACCTGACTCGAGAGAAAAGCGCCGCAAATTTGCGAAATCAGTCCCGGGTGATCCCAGCCGCAGAGCAGGACTTCGCTGTGACCCTGCTCGGGGTGATGCATCCACTTGATCACGGGGGAGAGACCGCTGGCGCCTTCTTTGAGGTGGGTGGCAAAAAATTTACGAAAGAGGCGGATGTGACCGGCGATCTCCGAGGCCGTAAAAGTACGGAAATAGCGCTCGGGCATTTGGTCGAAGTGTGAAGCGGCCTCGCTTCGGTAGTCGGCGGCCAGTTTGCGGAGGACTTGTTTCTTGAGTTCTTCGAAGCTGCCTTGTCGTTGCTCGAAAAATTCTGGGCCCTCTCCTAGGTAGGAATGGGACGAGCGATAAAGTTGCCAGACGAGGCCCTCTTTCCAGTCGGACCAGTTGTCGTCGCTGGTTCCCTGACCATCGGCAAGGGTGACGAGCATAAGTGAATCCAGATTTTCCACCGATTGGATCATGTCGGCAAAGTGCGAAATGGTGGCGGGATCTTCCAGGTTGCGGGACTGGGAGGTTTTGGAGAGAAGGCAATGGTTGTCGACGAGGAGGAGGAGGGCGCGACGTTCTTCCGAGGGGAGCTGAAGACGTCGGGCCACCCGCGAGGCCATGATGGCGCTAGCGTCCGCGTGGTGGCGGCGGTGCTCGGATTTTCCGGTGTCGTGCATCAGGAGGGCAAGGTAGAGGGTAGAGACGTCATCGCATCGCTGGAAGAGTTCGCGGTAGCCCTTGAGTTTGGGGTCCTTGGTGTCGATCAGAGCATCAAGTTTGTCGATGCAGACAAGGGTGTGCTCGTCGGCGGTGTAGCGGTGGAAAAACTCATGCTGGACCAGACAGGTCAACCGTCCAAACTCCGGGATATAGCGCCCGAGGAAATCGGTGTCGTGCATCATCCGCAGGGTGCGGCCGACCTTTCCTTTGCGGGAGAGGATGGAGAGGAAAACCTCTCGGGCGGCGCGGGAGTACTGGAAGGTGCGATCGATCAGGCGGAGACGTTTGCGGATGAGGTCGCAGAGGATAGGTGAGAGATCGAGGCCTTGTATTTGGGCGTGTTGGAAAACCCGCATGAGGCGCTGGGGGTCCTGGGTAAATACCGAGGAGGCGTTCGGATAAATCAGTCCATCCTTGGCGTGGAACCCATCGAAATTTTGGGGACGCGATTTGCTGGTGGACCAAGCCCCCAGGAGTCCTTGTTTGGTCCGGGTCGGCTTGGTCTCTGGCAGCATGTTGTGCACTGCCGTGTTGGTGATGCGGTAGATGTTGCGGGTGTGCTGGTAGTAATCGCGCATGAATGCCTCAACCCGCTTGAGGATGTGGCGCTCGGGATAGCGCAAGCGCGTGGCCACCTGCCCTTGCAAATACAGGGTAAGGGTGTCGATCGGTCGCTTGTTCACGAAATGCATCTCGGTGCGGACCCGAAGGAGAAAGTCGTACGCCTTTGTAAGGAGGCGGCGGTCGCTATCGGTTAGGATTTTCTTTTCGACCAATTTGGAAGTCGAATTGGCCCGGCAGTAGAAGTAGCCGGTCCAGCAAAGGTTGTGGTAATCGCGGAGGCCGCCCGCTCCGTTTTTGATGTTTGGCTCCTGCATCGAAATAATTCGGCCGTACTGCTGGTGAAGAGCTGTCTGGTTGACCAAGCGCCAGGCGATGTAGTCGTTCTCCTGGCCATTAACGCACTTCTGCTCGAACTGGGCCCGGAATTTGCTAAAGACCTCGCGGTCTCCACAGAGATAGCGCGATTCCAGCATGGAGGTCTTGGTCGGAAGGTCCTCGTTGGAATGGCTGATCGCCTGGGCAATCGAGCGCACGGAATGGCCGACCTTGAAACCTATATCCCAGAGCAGGCGAATGATTTCCTGGACCACCGCCACTTCCTTGGCACTCGGTTTTCCTCTGGCGTGGAGGAACATGATGTCGACATCACTGAAGGGGTTCATTTCTCGCCGGCCATAACCACCGAAGGCCACGATGACAAACTTCTCCGGTTTGGCTTTGCCGAAGTGTTCCGTGCAAGTCTGGGCAAAGAGGCGGCGGAAGAGGATGTCAATGAGGTCGCTGCGTTGCCGCACCACCTCACGCCCGCCTGCCCCTGAGGAAATGCGAAGTCGGAGTCGGTGCTCCTCGAGGCGACGAAATCTTTGGTAAGCCTTGAGGGACTCGCCGGTGGTCTTGCCGCGGGTCTGGCGCTCGAGATCTTCGCTGGCGCGCTGGAGATTTTTTTCAATAGGAGAGCTCATGGTTCGAGAAAGTCGCCCTGTTTTCTAGCCTTGGTCGCCGCCGGCGAGAATGACAATTTCCACTCGGCGGTTGAGTTGTTGCTCTTCGATCGTTCCCCCACTCGGGGCGAGTGGCCGGGTGCTGCCCAATCCGAGAACATCGATCCGCTCGAAGTTGATCGCCATCCGCTGGACCAGCCACTCTCGGACCGCCTCTGCCCGGGCCTGACTGAGGCGGTTATTGTAATCGGTTGTGCCGAAAGAGTCGGTATGGCCTTCGATGCGGAAGCGGAATTTGGGGTTGCCTTGGATGAGTTCGCCAAGTTTTTCCAAACTGATCATGGCCTCGGCGCGAAGGTGGGCTTCGTCGTAGCCAAAGAGAATGTCGGAAGGCATGAAAATCGGGCCGGCGTTCTCGGTGAGGCCTCCGCTGCGGGAGAGCAGTTCGTCCAGATCACTGTAGCCGCTGGGCATGGCGCTCTCATCGCCGGCCGCGCCGATGTTTCCGGCCGCGGCGGCCAGGACAATAGCCGGTTGGGCGGCCGCCGAGGGAGCTTCAGCTAGGAGAGCCTCCTGAATGGAATTGATATCTTCGTCCAAGGCGGCGGCCCTTGCTGCTTCGGTGGAGGCGCTGACGGCCGAGGTCGCCAGCCCAATTTCTGGAATGGGTTCGTCGGCTAGGCCTAGTTGACCTGGCCGCATTGGTCTTGTCCGTATCTGAGCCGTCTCACCCGCAATATCTTCGGTGGCGATCTCGATGGGGGCCGGGCTAACTTTTTTTCTGGGGCTGACCTCTGGGGTGGTGCCGTCGTCGAGGAGGCGGGAGTCGATTTCGACTCGGTCTACTTTGAAGGTGCGGGGGACGATTTCGTCGTAGTAGGAGTCGCTGAAAATGTTGACGGCATGACCTTGGGCCCACCAGAGAAAGGCGAGATGCAGGCCGAGCGAAAGGAGGAGGGCCAATCCGACCCCCAGCTTCCAGCGCTCAGGTTTGGCCGGCTGTTCTTCCAGAATGTCGACCACCGACGAACGAATCATGAGGGTCTAAGTTTACGATGGAGAGCGGGTGATGCCAACCTTGGTCTGAGGGGAGGTCCGGGGTCGGAGAAAAGCCTGTCCGACGGAGTAATTAGACCTTCTAGCTTGACCGCACCGTCTCCATCTTTACGTTCGCGCATCCAGATTATGAATGCTAAACGACTCAAACTCGGCCTACCTACCGGTAGCCTGATGGAGCAGACTCTGTCACTTTTTGCCAAGGCCGGCTTCAGTGTTTCTGGGGCCAGTCGTTCCTATCGGCCCTCCGTCGATGACCCGGAATTGGAAGTTAGTCTTCTGCGGGCTCAGGAAATCAGTCGCTACGTCGAGGATGGGTTTCTTGACTGTGGAATCACCGGGCGTGATTGGGTGGCGGAAAATAATTCTGACGTCGCCTCTCTCTGCGATCTCCCTTACAGCAAAGTCTCGAGCCAGCCGACCCGTTGGGTTGTCGTGGTGCCCGAAGATTCCTCGTTCCAAAAGATTGAGGATCTCGCAGGTAAGCGGGTAGCTACCGAGGCGGTCGGGTTGACCCGCGAATTTTTCCGCCGTCGCGGCGTCGAAGTGAAGGTTGAATTCAGCTGGGGCGCAACCGAGGTCAAGGTTCCTGATTTGGTCGATGCCATTGTTGACATCACCGAGACGGGTTCCTCCCTCCGTGCCAACAAGCTGCGCATCCTTGAGACCATCATGGAATCCTACCCCGTGGTCATCGCCAACCGAGCCGCCTACTCTGATGAGTGGAAGCGGGGCAAGATGGATCGGGTCTTACTTCTTCTCCAAGGAGCCTTGGCCGCCCGCGACAAAGTCGGCCTCAAAATGAATTTACCGCAAGCCAGCCTCAAGAATTTGCTTGAGGAGTTGCCGGCTCTGCGGAATCCTACAGTTTCGCCTCTGGCGCATGAAGGGTGGGTTGCCGTTGAGACAGTCATTGATGAAAAGACTGTCCGCGAAATTATTCCGCAACTCAAAGCGCTCGGGGCTGAGGGAATCATAGAGTACCCTCTCAACAAATTAGTTTATTAACGTAGTATGGGTTCAATTAAAAAACGGCGAAAGGCAAAGATTGCCAAGCACAAGCGTCGCAAGCGCATGAAGCTTAACCGCCACAAGAAGCGTTTGCGCTACAAGAGCTAAGGGTTATTGTAACCCCATGTTCGCCAGATCTCGGTTACGTCTTTTCGTAGCCGGGGCTCTTGGTGTCACCGTACTGGTGTGGGCCTGGCCCACCACAACCTTGGCATCGTGGACTGACCTTGAATCGGTCAGAGAGGCGGAGCTCTCTCATGCGGCCAATCGGCGGGTTGAGGCCATGGCCCGAATTGCCGCGGCCTACCTGACGACTGACTCTGACCCGGAGGCTTCCATGGAACACCACCAGCGTGCCCTCGACTTGGATCGCTCCAACGCTCCCCTTGCCCTCGATATGGCGGGCCTGCATCTGCAGCGGGCCGAGATCCCCGAGGCCTTGGCCGTGCTCAAAGATTCGCTCAAGCACAACCCGAAGTCTGCCGATCTTGCCCTGCGTATTTCTGGAATTTACCTAGTGAAACTCCGTAAAATGGAGTTGGCGGAGCGTTATGCCCGCAAGGCCTTGAAAGTTGCCCCCGACCTCATCGAACCCTACCAGATGCTCTACGCCATTGCCCGGGCCGGTGGCCGAGGGGAAGCTGCTGCCGCGGTGCTGACTCTGGCGGAGGAGCGCCGCAATGATAATGCGGAATTTTGGACAGGATTGGGCGATTTGTCGGTCAGCCAAATGCTGATGGAGGGCAATTTGGTGGCGCAGGAGCGGGCTGGTCGGGCCGTCGAATTGGGGCAGCAGGATGCCAACGTCTTGCTCCGTGCCCTCAATTTCTTTTTTGCCAGTGGCTACCCCGACGATGCGGTTGCCTCGGCCCGCCGTTTGCTGGTGCTCCAGCCCTCCGACACCTCGTCCCGGGAAAAACTGGCGATTGTCTTGGCCCAGACGGGGCGTCTGGAGCAAGCGGTCATCGAACTTAATGCCGTGGTCGCGGAAAATCCGGCCAGCCTGATTGCCTACCGGACCCATGGGGAGCTGCTCCGCCAGCAGGAGGATTTTTCGGCCGCTCTGGAGAAGTTCGAGAAGGCGCTCCTCCTCAGCGACAATGACCCACGTCTCTACCTTGAGGTGGTCGACCTCTGCCTCAAGGCGGACAAACCCGACCGTGGAGCTTGGTGGTTGGCTCAGGCCAGGGAGAAATTCAATCGCCTACCCGAGCTGCCTTTCTATGAGAGCCAGCTGCTCGGCTACCTTCTGCGCTGGGAGGAAGCGCTCCATGCCATGGATCTGGCGGCCGACCTTGCGGCCCAGTACCAGCCATCCTTTCTCACGGCGGAGTTCTATTTTCACTATGGGGTCATGGCCGAGCGGGCGGGCCAGCATGCTAAGGCAGTCGGTCATTTCCTCTCCTGCCTTGAGGTGGATGGAGATCATGCCGCCAGCCTCAATTACCTTGCCTATATGTGGGCCGAGCAGGGGGAGAACTTGGTTGTGGCGGAGGACTATGTTCGCCGGGCCTTGGAGCAGGAGCCCCAAAATCCCGCCTATCTCGACAGTTTGGGTTGGGTGCTTTATCAGCAGGGGCGCTACGAGGAAGCCCTCTCTTCCCTGGAAGAGGCGGTGGGCCATTCCCTCCAGCCAGATCCCACCATCGTGGAGCACTTGGGCGATGTCTTGGTTAAGTTGGGTCGCCCGGAAGAGGCGGTGACTAGCTGGCAGCGAGTGCTGGGGGTGGAAGGAGTCTCGGCCGAGGTGGCCGTTAAAATCCGCGCCGTCCGCGCCACCCAGACGCCCTAAAGTCCCTGTTTTTTCTTGAGCGAGCAGGCCTCACCACCCATCTTCTGGGGCGCCGTGCATTATGCATCCGTAGCTCAATGGTAGAGCAGTTGACTCTTAATCAATTGGTTGCTGGTTCGAGTCCAGCCGGGTGCACTTCCTGCAATGGCAAAAGTGCTAGGGAAATACCTTGGTTAGTTTTGCTTCGCAGCTAATGCCTAGCATTTAAGGGAACTCTAATCTGTTCGCCTCGAATCGGTTGGCTCTTGCCAGTTCATAAATTTTATCTCTCTCTATTTTGCTTTTTATCCTCTCCATCCGCCGCCACCTCATGGTGGTTCTGTGCCTGATTTCTGGGCTGGCCATCAGTCAGGCCCAAAGCTCAGATTCCCCGACCCAGCGGAGCACTGCCTACCATCCTCCCGCTGACTACTATGCCGGCACGGAGGGGATGGAGGGAGACGAGCTCAAGGCGGGGCTGCACCAGATCATCAAGGATCATGTCGGCTTCCCCTACAGCTCGAGCAACATCGATACTTGGGATATCTTGAAGGAGGCGGATCGTGACCCGAATAATCCAAGCAATGTCGTGCTCATTTACAGCGGTACCTCCGTCAATGGGGCTCAGGAGTACAATGGGGGCGACGGCTGGAACCGGGAGCACGTGTGGCCGCGGAGCCTCGGTGGTTTTACCACGACCATCGGTCCGGGGACCGATGCCCACAATCTGCGGGCCTGCCACCGACGGATCAACTCTCGGAGGAGCAATCTTGAGTTCGACAATGGTGGAGATGTGGTGACGACCGAGGAAATTGCCGACACCTATGCGGACGGGGACTCCTTCGAGCCAGCCGACTCTTTCAAGGGAGATGTGGCGCGGATCATCTTCTACATGGCGGTCCGCTACGAGGGCTACGAGGATGAAATGGACTTGGAGTTGGAAGATGTCACCGATGGGGGTGTTTACACTTTTGGAAAGTTGTCCACCCTTCTGGAGTGGCACGAATTGGACCCAGTAGACGATTTTGAGCGCCGCCGCAATCAGGTGGTTTTTGCCTACCAAGGCAATCGCAATCCCTTCATCGATAACCCTGAGTTTGCCGACAAGGTCTTTGGGTCGGGTGGCTTGTCATTGGAGGAAATTTATCAGCAGTGGGCGGAAAATTACGGCTTGGATCCCTTGACCAGCGGAGCCCCTACCGCCGATGCGGACGACGATGGGCGAGACAACTGGAATGAATTTGCTTTTGCCACCTCTCCCGTTTCGGGGAGCGACCAACCCCTGCAATCGTCGGTTGAGGACAACCTTTTGGTCCTGCGCTTCCTCGCCCTCGATCATCGGATTAGCTACACCATCGAAAAATCTCTTGGCCTCCGTACTACCTTCACGGCGGAGCCGGCCTTAGTCGCGGTGCCATCTGAGGACACCGAAGGCTCCCCCCCAGGTTATCACTACAGAGAGTTTTCCGTCCCCTTAGAGGGCTCTGCCTTTTACTTGGTCACGGCAACCGCCGAGTAAGCGGGATGTCTTTGTTTGATCTGTTTCCAATTCATTGGGAGTAGCTTAGGCAGGAAAAAGCATCGTCCCTATTGGGCCAGAGGACTTCCTCGGCAAAACAGGTTTCCTTATCGGCAGATTGTGGCGTCTAATTGCCCTATGAATGCTCTTCCGACCGAAAGTCCTGCCATAAAATTATTCTTCTGTCTCGGTTGGGTTCTCCTGGGAACCCTCCTCGCCACCCCCTCGTCTGTTCTGGCTCACTGTCAGATGCCCTGTGGAATTTACGATGACCTCGCGCGTCTGGACTCGATGCTGGAAGACACCGCCACTTGTAAAAAAGGGGTGACTTCGATCGCGGAATTATCGGGTAAGACGGATCCTCAGTCCCAGAATCAGCTAGTCCGCTGGGTGACAAACAAGGAAGTCTACGCCCAGAAGATCATCACCACGATCAGCGACTACTTCCTTACCCAAAGGGTCAACCCGAAGCAGAAAGATTACTCGGAGCGCCTGGCCAAGCACCACGCAGTCATGGTGGCGGCAATGAAGGTGAAGCAGCACGCCGCGGCGGAGTATGTCGATCAACTGAAGCAAAGCATCGAAGATCTCAGACCCTACTACGCCGACTCGACCCCCTGAGGCGGAACCATTCGAGTGATGGATTGCCGGGGGAGGCCACCCCTCCTAGGTAAGGGCCGGTCTCCTTTCTTTTCGCGGCAAAACTCGGATCTCGGGGGTACCCGCTTCCGTAGCGCACGAGCGGCCACTCAGGGAAGGGCGAGGCGGTAAAAGCCAACGGAGTTTGGAGGATTGGGGTCGAGAAAGTTGCCGGAGGTGATCCCCTGAGCTAGGTCGGTCCAGCTGGCCGGACTAAGAGATGGGCTTCTTTGCACATTCATCGGGATATTGCCGGCTCCGGTCCAAGAGAAAGTGAACCCGACTGGGGTCATGGCGGTGGCATCGATCTGTGGCGCAAGCAGAGCTGTCGGCCTGCCTCCGAATGTGGCGGTGCCGCTCCAAGCCTCGGCCGAGCTTGGCAGATAGTAGATGGTCGTGGGGGATGCGTCGAAGGTGTCGGCCTCCACGTTGGACGGATCCTGCAAGAAGACTAGACTGGTCAGAGCGGAGCACTGGCCAAAGGTAAGGGCCCCCAAACTTTGCAGACCATCGGGGAGGGTGAGGGTGGCCAACTTCTCACAACCGAAGAAGGCAGAGCCCCCGATGACCCGTAAGTCGGTTCCTAGGCGGACGCTGCTCAATCCGGTGCATCCGATGAAGGCCCCGCTGCCAATGCGGTTGAGACTATCGGGCAGGCTCAAGGTGGTTAAGCCGAGGCAGTTTTGGAAGGCAGCATCTTCGATGCTAAAGAGGCTGCTCCCCGCCTCCAAGGAGGTGAGGGCGGCACACTCAGCAAAGGCCCCGCTGCCGATCCGTGTCACCGAAGGCGGAAGCACCACCCCGAGGAGGCCTGAGGTGTAACCGGCGAAAGCTCCATCACCGATGCTGGTAACCGGAAAACCGTCCAGCTCATTGGGGACAAGGACATTCCCTCCCGCTCCGGTGTAGCGGGTGATGGTCACCCGCTGGTCCACCGTCCGGTAGATCCAGTCCCCCGAAGTGTCGGCGAGGGTCTGCTGGGCCAGAGCAAGAGACAGGGCAAAAATAAAAGACAAGCGCATGAGAACAAATTTAAGCAATTTTCCAGAAATGCAAATGCCTACGCCCTTTCACCATCTCGGCTGGGGCCATTTCATCGATGGTTGGAGAGGAGGTCTCGGTAGGGGCGGGGGATTGCCCTAGGGCCTTTGCTAGGGCTGACTAAGGAAGCCCTTGATCAGGTCGGCCAGTCGCCCGTCGGCGCCTGAGGAGAAGGGGGCCAGTGAATGGGGGGCATCGATCAGCTTATAATGGACGACATCCCCATCGAGGTAGCTGCTTTGGAAGACGCCGGGGGAGACCTCGATCGCCTCCCCATGGGGAATCTGTGGTCCGGTGTGGCCCATTGCTTGGGCGTAGATGATGATATCGTCTTGGGAATGGGTGAAGTTGAGGCCGAGCCAGTTAACCCAGCCG
>CAXMPH010000004.1:0-18253 GCA_964195055.1 uncultured Chthoniobacterales bacterium
ATTCGACAACTTTGGTCTCGAAGGCCTTGAGGCCCGAGTAATAGATATCGTCGAGCTCGAAACCTGAGATTGGTCCATCAACACCAAGGATCTGGAAAAGTTGGCCGACTTCAGCGAGGTTGGTATCCTTAACCAAGTCGGTCATGGGGATTTCTAGAGCATGCCAATTGCCGTCGCGGATAAATCCGTAGGGATCATTGCCGGGAGCGAATTTGATCCACACCTGACCCAGTCCCGCCGGACCGGTATTGGCCCCCCACGGACCATCGGGTCCGATAACATTTCCGCTTTTCATCCCGATGTAGAAGGTGGTGTCGGCGCTGGTCTTCAGAGCGAAATGCAATTTCGCGTTGGGAGCATCGGCAGCGATGAGGTTGTACTTGACCGCAGGGGTGAAGGCCAAACCGAACCAGCTCAGACCTGGGGCCGAGGAGAAACTGAGGCTCTCCTCGCCTTCATACGGATTTTGGGGTTCCGGCACCAGAGTTTCACCCCAGACAAAAATTTCACCATCGGGCCCCACTTCGAAATCGCCGGCGGTACCATGGGCCGCCGTTTCGGTGTAGACTCCAAAATCACCCCCCGAGGGCTTGGTCCGTGCGACACTCGGCTCATAATAAACGTTGTCGATCGATAGGGTGGTCGAAGAGGAGGCCGAGTCGGCTACGATCATGAATATTTGCTGGAGGGTGTGGAAGTCGGTGTTGACAAACCCATTGAGGGGAACTCTCACCGTATGCCATGCCCCGTCGCGAGCAAATCCAAGTGGGGAATTCTCCTCACCGACCAATTGCCAAGATTCACCGCCTCGGGAAGTTTTCACTCCGATTTTTATGGGATCGGTCAAAGTCGTCGCGATATCAAAGTAAAGAAAGCCATCCGAGTAGTTTTCCATGTTGCGAAAGTTGGGCAAATAGACCCCGCAACCCCACCATGCTCCGCCCCCAATATCGAACGACCAGACCTCGGTTCCCTCGGAGGGGGTCACCGGCACCGCTGCCTCGGTCATGTTGTTCCATAGGTAGAGAGCTGCTTCATCGCTGTAAGGCCAATCCGGCGAGGTATCATCCCCGTAGACGAGGCTGTCGTCGACTGGGGTGGTTTCCGTGAAGATCCCGAAGCCGCCTGTTTCGGCGGTGTCCTCGGCGAGAAGTATTTCGGTATGGCCGTTATCGTACAGCCGTATCCAATCGACCCGCATTTCTGCGCTCGACCCTTCCGTGGGCAAGGCGGTGACCCCACTCGGATCGGTCACTCCCGTGTAGGTATCTGGCCAGCCACCAATGGCGAGGTTGACGATGGGAAAGGTGTGCTGATGAAACTCCCTCATGAAAGGCGCGGTGATGTCCCAAGTGGCGACCTCCTTTCCATCGAGGTAAAAGGTCATCTCAGACGGAGTCCACGAAATTTTGTAGAGATGGTAGCCGAGACTCAGGTCTTCTGGGGCATCGTCCCACACGACATAGCTTTCCTTTTCATCGAGGGCGTTGGAGAAATGCAAGGCCACGTTGAACCTTTCCTGTTGCATCCCCTCGGCGATGCCCTCCTTGGATCCCAACTCAACAATGTCGACCTCGCCACAATTAGGCCAGTCGATCCCGGGAAAATTAATTCCGAGCAACCAAAAAGCCGGCCACAAGCCATTGGCTGTATTCGGCATCTTTATCTTGGCTTCGAGAGTGCCATACTTAAAAGAAAAGCGCCCCTGAGTATTGAGGCGCGCCGAGGTGAAGGAACTTCCGAAATAGGATTCACGAAATGCCTTGATGACCAAATCACCATTATCCGTGTAGGAATTCTTTGCTCGGGAGGTGGTGTACTCGAACTGCCCATTGCCAAAACCACCGTAAGCGAATCCTCCCACATCGTGGATCCAAGTTTTGGCGTCGATCTCGGGCTCATTGAATTCCTGCGACCAAACCACCTCTTGAGAGCGAGCCGAGACAACCGTAGTAAGGAGAATCCCTAAACTTAGAGCCTTGATCATTTTAGCGGCAGAACAGTGTTTCATAGATTTAGAGGAATCCTCAGAGCGATCGGATAAAGGCAACAAGATCTTCTCGAGCACTTTGAGGCAACTGACGAAATGCTTCTTTGCTTTCTTCGGCTTCGCCTTCATGCCAGAGGATTGCTTCCGCAATGGATGTTGCCCTGCCATCGTGGAGATAGCTTTCCTGCCCCGCAGCGTCTGAGACCAATCCTATACCGACGAGGGGGGCCGTAAGCCATTCCGCAGCAGTCGCCACCTCGCCATCCATATTATCGGCCAGTCCAGGACCCATATCGTGGAGCAACATGTCGGAGTAAGGACGGAAATTCTGGAGACGGAGGGCTGCCACTGGGTGGTTCGTCCCCGTGGTCATTTGTGGGGTATGGCAGGAATTGCAACTAAGTTGGGCGAAGAGCTGCCGACCCCGCACGACCTGAGGATCCCCTGACTTGCGGGCAGGTGGTGTACCTAAAAGACTGATGTACGTGGTCAGTTGACCTAGTTCTGTTTCGGAAAGCTCCGTCGGGGAAGCTGCAACATCCCCATCAAGCACCGGCATTAAGTCCGTGGTTACTCCCATATCGCGATTGAGGGCATAGGCAATTTGGTGTCTCACCGATGGCTGGCTGCCTTTGCGTCCGAACCTTCCCAGGAGTTTTCTCAAAGGATTTTCAGGGTCTTCTACGACAGCCACTCGACCCGAGATACCATCCCTATCAAGGTCATCAGGATCTGCTAATTCAAGGATAGTTTCCTCTGGCACCGCTTCCCTGAGCCCGAGTGCCACCAACCTCTGGGCGGCTCGTACCGAGAAATATACCGGAGAGTCTTCTCCCGAGAACTCATAGAGGGGCTTGCGCAAGGTGTAAGGGGTACCGTCCCCGTAGGCACCCGTGGTAGTTTCAAAACCTTGGAGTAGTAATTGGCCCTCGGCGTCTCCAGAGATGGCTAAGGGAGACAACTGCTCTCCCCACCTCGGATGCGGGTTTCCCTCAGCATCACTGCCAATTTTGACGACAAGATTCTTCAAGGGCTGTCCAATGGAGGGTAGGACCGACACCCCGTTTTTCTCATGACAGCTGACACAGCTTGCGGTGTTGTAATTGTTCCCCAGTTTTCCTCGGTGAATTAGCAATGGCGGATTGTTCGGCTCCGAGTGTTCCCCCGTCTCAAAGTTATTGTGGTGGATACGACGACCGACGAGGAATTTGTTGGCATTTTCCATGGAGAGAACCGAGGACATCTGCTTGTACTGTTCGGTGGCCCCGTCGGCGTAATCGGTATGCAGGGTGGTGCTTCCACCCATCCAAGCAATCGCGGGAAGCTCGGCTGAAGTATCGCCGGTGCCAGCTCCGGACTCGAGGGCAGGGGCGTGCCATGGGACTAAGCCACCTCCGACTTTGTAGAGCAGAGCGGTGCCGTAGTAATTCTTTTGAGATCCTTCCCGCGGATTGGCAAGGAAAAGGCTCAATTCAATTTCGATAACATCACCAACCTGCAAAGGGCGATTGAGCAGATGATGTTTATTAACATTCGCCTCGTAGACGTACTCGGTTTCCCCGGGGAAGAGCTGGGAAGGAGTGGTCGAAATCAATTTTACCGAAGTCTGTCCGGCAAAATCCGACATATTGAGAGCGTAGACATTTTTCTGCAGATGAAAAAAGCGCATCTCAGCCGAAGACAAGCGCACCAGAGTGGTGTGCTGAAAGGTGATTTTTCCACCTCCCTTGGCCACGGTATCGATAATTTTCAAACCAGAAAATCTTTGGCTAAAATAAGAGTCTTTGTACTTTTCGTAGAGGGAAAATTCAAACTCACGGGCATGCCGGAGCCGAGCCCTCTGGGCACCGTAAGTGATCAAGGCTTCTGGTGTATCTACCTGCAAATCAGCTTCCAAAATGGTGTCTGAGCCATAGAGAGCGGCGAAGTCTCCTAGGTTAGGGGGCGGGTCAACATCGCCGCTGTGGCTTAAACGAAAGTACAACGCAGGACTGCTGGCGGAAATAACGGCGGACTTGGTTCCCCCATCTCCTAAAACGCTAGTCATCTGGGTCCAGTTCTCCGCGGCTAGGTCCACGCTGTATTCGGGGGTGTAAGTTTCTCCGTCTTCGGTCACCCAAGTGAAAGCAGCCACCTCGTTTTGCTCGAAGGGAATGGAGATGATTTCGTCCTCGGTAGGGCCGGATGAGGCGGCAGTGACCAGTGAGATAGCGTCGAGAAGCACCGAATTAGAAGCGTCGGGAAAAGCCCCGGTGGCAAAGTAAAAGATTACCTTGGCGGCTACGGCATTACTAGGGGCAGTCAGCGAGGTATTTACCGCCGTCGCCCAAGTGCCGTTACCTCCTGAGAAACCCTGCCATCCCGTAGCAGAGGTGACGCTCCCATTGCTAGCGAGCCACTGCACTTGGTAATTCTGGACGTTGGCAAAATGGGTAGAGAGCTGTTTCGCCTGAAAGGAAAACTGGTAGACGGCTCCGGACAAAACCTCGGCAGACTCAGACACCGAGGCAGACGAGGCCACCTCTGTTCCATACTGTGGACCAATCTCGACTTTAAGGCTGAAATCTCCGACGAAACTGTCACCCCCAAAGCGAGAAGCTACCCCGGGGTTAAAATTCCATCCCCCTTCCTCCTCAAAACTACCATTGAGAACAGCGTCCTCGTAGGGTTGCTCGCCCGGGGTGGTTTGGAGAACCTGATAAAGGCGATCGTCGCCTGCATCATCAAGAATAGCGAGGGGGCCATTATTACCGGTCATGGCTGCGGCCAAGTCGACCCAAGTTTCAGAGTCCGCCGGCGACCATTGGGCGCGGTAGGTTTTACCGACGAGAGAGGACCACATGATTTCGGTGCCTCGCTCCATTTGGCTCACGGTCCCCCACTGATTAGCGACTAAAGGTACTGCAGTGAGAAGAAGGGTGAGCAAACTGCCCACCCCAAAAGAAAGGTGATTAAGCATAGGGGAGAAACGTGTAGGTAATCAAAATGCAGAATTAAGCTGCATAGCTACATAGTAGCACCTTATCTCGACCAAACAAGTTGTTATTGCCTTGGGCAGACAGAAACCCTTAGAAATTATTTTCAGACAAAAGCAAATTTTTTTGCCAAGGTGAGAGTATGAAACTAAATTATGGTCTGCTTTTGCTAAGCTTGATCGCCTCCGCTGCCATGGCGACTGAAACCCCCGATTATCAGGTCCTCTCCACCGAGGGAAAATTTGAACTACGGGAGTATCCTGCCTTGGCCATAGTTCGGACGGCTTCAGGAGACGGGGACTTTATGCGCCTCTTCCGCTACATTTCTGGACAAAATGCGACCGAAGAAAAAATCGCCATGACCGCTCCGGTGCTGGTGCAACGGCAAGGTGAGAGCGAGGGAATGAGTTTTATCATGCCGGGCGAAATGACCACAAGCGGCGTCCCTGCCCCAGAGAACAAAGGTCTCACCATCGACACAATCCCCCCTGGACGCTTTGCCGTTTACCGATTTTCCGGATGGCAGACAGAAAAGAACGAAAAAGAGGCTCTGGCGGCTCTCCTCACCTGGATGCAAAAATCCGGGCTAAAGCCCGAAGGAACTCCTTACTTCGGGTACTATGATCCGCCTTGGATTCCGGGTTTCTTTCGGCGCAATGAAGTCATGCTCCGCTTACCACCCCCCGCACCCTGAGTTAGGAGAGAGATAAAACAAAAGATTGATCTAGAGTTATTAACCTGTATTTATATTCATTTTTATTACGTGGGCTCTCGTTTCTCAGATCGCACCAAACGGTATCGAAGAAGGCAGGAGAGTTCCTTCTTTGCCCAGTACATTGTTCCGCTTAGCTGGCTGGTCTGCACCGCCGGCGTTTTAGGTTTTGCCGTTGTTTTCCTGGAAGAGTATGCCAAGGGAAATAATTTTCCTAACGGCAAGCAGATCTTAATGATCATGGCCTGTTCACCTCTTCTGGTCGGGGTGGTACGCTTGGCCCGCGGTCACTTCTCCAAGTCCATTCGAGAGGGTTATCAAGGAGGGGAAAACGACTGATTGAAGTCTCTTTCTCATCAAAAGTGACCTCTCCAGTGTCCCTCGCTACCTACATAAACGAGTAAGTTAGATAAGCTTTATCCTTAGAGGAGCAGCCCTCGACGCGGAACGGCCCTGAGCAAAAACCAGTCTCGCCACGAACAATTCTGGCGGGGTTATTAAATCAGGGGGCCCGATCAAAAAAGATTTGGTGGGTTTGGCCGGCCGTTGCCTGAAAATAGTCCCCCACCAGCCGATTGTCCTGCAGCACCAGTCGGTACCTGCTCCCGGGGTATCCCTCGTCCTCAAGCCGGACATAGAGCGACACAGTGCCATCCTTGTCCTCCGCTTTTGCTTCGGCCACATGGACAGGACTTGGGTTAAAGTATTCCACCCGGGCGGCTCCGTCCTCCTCAATCGAGAGAACCTTCAATTGGTAGCCACCATCCGGACGGATCCATGACCCGACGAGGGCCGCGAGATTCCCCTCGGCGCCGTGGGCCACTGAGGAGGCGAAAAAAACAAAGAGAAGGGCGATCCAAAGTGAGTTCGGCCAAGAAGGACGTAGATCAAACATAAGATTCTTTTTAACCTCCCCGGCTCGGCCCTAGCAAGCCAGACGTGTTGACTAGCCTTGAGGAATACCACGGAAAAGCCTAGGATTCTCAGGATATGGGACGTCAATGGTTGCTGGCCAAACGCGAGGTGGTCTCGCTCAGAAAATCACAAGCCACGGGAAAGTTCATCCGTGAGATTAACATCGCTGCCCGACAAGGCGGTGCCGATCCTGACTCAAATTCACGACTGGCTGCCGCCCTAGAAAAAGCCCGCAAGGAAAGCGTCCCTCGAGACGCCATCGAGCGGGCTATTGCCAAGGGGGCCGGAACAGGCGGAGAAAAAGTCTCCCTCGAACACATTTCCTTCGAAGGTTACACCCCGCACAAAGTCCCGGTCATCGCTGAGGTCTTCACCGATAATAACAACCGCACCGCCCCAGAGATTCGGGTCCTTTTCAAAAAGGGCCAACTGGGAGCCTCCGGCAGCAACAAATTCCTTTTCGACCACGTCGGTCTGGTTGAGGCCCACACCCCAGGGGAAGCGACAGACCTTGAGGAGGCGGCTATCGAGGCCGGAGCCGATGAGGTGGAGATGCTGACCCATGCGGAGAATGACGATATCCCGGAGGGAGCCCGAGGAGCCCGTTTCATCACCGACCGTACCGCTACCCATGCGGTAGCCCAGTGGCTGAGCCAACATGGCTGGACCGTGGTAACCAGCGAGCTCGGCTATGTGCCCAAGCAGTGCCCGGACTTAAGCGACGAGCAAAGGGCGGAGGTCGGAGCCTTCCTCCACGCTTTGGATGACCACGATGACGTGCACCGGGTTTGGGCCGCTGTGAAGTAGAAGCTTACCCTCTTCCCGAAACCTTAATTCCGCCAAAGCGGTGCCCCCGAGGGTTCTAACCCGCGGGGGGTACCGAGGATTTCCGCCAACACCACGGCTTGACGCTGCGCCTGACGACTACCCAGCAAATGGCGGAGATTTCCCCCGGTCCAGGTGGGCGACTCCTCTTTATTATGCTGGGAGAAGGACGAGGCCAGCCGAAGGGTCTTCTCGTCAGGATCTTCGCTCGGGGTAGAGGCCTGCCAGTCAAACGGTCGAGCGCCACCCTCCGCAGAAGACGGTAAAGGCGGAGGAGGCTCGGGCAGGGACAGATCTTCCACTTGGAGAAAAGAGGGTTCCTCGAGGCGCCGAGCCACTGGTTCCGGCGGGGCAGAGACCTCCGAAGGCAGCCCCAGAGCATCCATGAGATCCTTAAACGAATCCGAAGCAGGCGCCGCAGGAGCTTCCTCTACCGCAGGACGCGAGGGTCCTTGGGTATAGATATTGCCTTTTTCCTCCCCTTGCTCGGCCTGCTCCAACTTGGCCGCCGCCCTCTTCTCGGCCGCCTTCTGCATGATCCAGTTCACCAGGCTAATCAGCCCGATGATGATGAGTATGACCAGTTGCTCCATGGCGGAACCCTGCGGGATTTAGCGTGTCTCGGAACCACCCCGCTCGGGGCCAGCGATGGATTCGCGCATCTGCGAGTCAGCTTGGACATTCTTGATCCGCATGTAGTCCATAATTCCTAGGTTGCCGGAACGAAAGGCCTCGGCAATTGCCTGGGGAATCTGGGCCTCAGCCTCGACCACCTTGGCCCGCATTTCTTGGGTACGGGCAACCATCTCACCTTCGACGGCGACGGCGGCGGCACGGCGGACTTCTGCCTTGGCCTGAGCCACCACTTTGTCCGCCTCAGCCTGCTCGGCTTGCAGCTTGGCTCCAACGTTGCCGCCCACGTCGACATCCGCGATGTCGACGGACAAAATTTCGAAAGCGGTCCCGCTGTCGAGTCCCTTCTGCAGGACAACCTTGGAGATGTTGTCCGGGTTTTCGAGGACGTCTTTGTAAGATGCTGCTGAGCCGATGGAGGTAACGATACCCTCACCTACTCGAGCGATGATCGTCTCCTCGGTAGCTCCTCCAACGAAGCGATCGAGGTTGGAACGGACTGTCACCCGAGCTTTCACCTTCACCCCAATGCCGTCTCGAGCCACCGCGTCAATGGTGGAACGGCCCGAAGCCGCGTCGGGGCAGTCGATGACCTTGGGGTTGATGCTGGTACGAACCGCCTCCAAGACCGTTTTGCTCGTGCCCTTGATGGCTAAGTCAATGGCACAGGCCCGATTGTAATCGAGCTTGATCCCCGCCTTGTCCGCCGCGATGAGAGCCAGGACGACGGAGCCAACATTACCACCAGCCAAGTAGTGAGCTTCCAGATCATTGGTGTCGAGGGGGAGACCAGCCTTAACCGCGGTGATGCGGCTGTCGACAATCATTCCGACAGGAACACGACGCAGGCGCATCCCGACCAAGCTGGTAAAAGAAACAGGAGCATCGGCAACCTTGGCCCGGAGCCAGATCCCAAAAAAGTTAAAGAGGATAATGAAGAGAACCAGCCCGAGAACAACGGCCAGTCCGGTAACGATATAAATCAGCAAAGGAGCCATGGAAAATACCTTACGCTACTTCAGGACCTGTGACCAACTTGTCTTTTTCACGGACAATGACGCGCATCCCATCGGCCGCCACCACCTCCACTGGCCGACCACTGCCGAGAAACTCTCCCAAGGTAGTGACATCAAGGCGCTTCCCCCCGATCTGAGCTGTCCCCGCCGGACGAAGCGGGCTAAGGGCAACCCCTGACTTGCCCACTAAGGAAAAATGTTCAAGGACTTTGGGATCGGTTGGTTGACTAGTGCGGAGCATGAGATGGCGCCCGATGAAAGTGTGGGGAAAGAGAGAGAGCCAGATGACAAAACCAACGAGGCTGAGGCCACCAACAAGAAAGGCGGCGATGATACCAGGGATGGTGCCGTACTGGAAGTAGACCCCGACCACCGAGGCAGCGAAGCAGATAAGACCGAGAGTCCCTAGGATCATACCTGGGAGAAAAACTTCCGCTGCGATCAGAAAAAATCCGACAACAAAGAGGGAGATAATCAGGGCTAGGCCGTCGAACATAATCATTGGCCGGGGGTTTCAGGCTCAGTCGGGCGCCCGATAAAGAAGGCCTCGACGCTCCCTCCGACCTTACTGGCGGTCTTGCCCGACTGCTCGATGGTGCGCTCCCCCCAGCGGCTAACGTGACCGACGAGCCCACCTCCATCGACCCAGCGATCGCCTGCGCTGCGGTCTCCAGAGTCGTTCGATTGGGCCAGACCGGGTTCGGTCACCGAGGCCGTCGTATCCGCAGGAAGAGAGACAAGAGTCCGCTGCAGGGGGGTGACAATACTCCCATCGGCAGCAGAAATTACCATGGAGCCGACCTCATCGCCCCTGACGTCGAAAAGTCGAACCGTCCAAATCGGGATGTCGCTGGCATTCTCGAGACGGTAATTGAGTGAATGAAAACCGACACGCTGGTTGGCCGCCTCCGTATTGGCCACCTTGAAGGCGCCGGTCGAGTCGAGGTTGAGACTTGCCGCCGGCATCACCCCCGGCGAAGCCAGCGGACCAGCATTCAGAGGGGTGCGTTCACTGGAGATGCCGGCATCTGTCACAACAATTTCTCGAATCCCCCCCCGCGCCGTCTCATCTTGAAAATTGAACAACCACTTTCCCGGCTGGGGAGCCCCCTCGGCACCGCGCGCCTCTAACAAAGAGTCCAGCAGGGCCTCCCCCTTGACCAGACCAATGGTACGGAGGGCCTCATAGGCCGAAATTTCTGCAGCCGCACCCCAATGGGGGACTAGGAGCAGAAGAAAACAGAAAAGCAGAGGCTTCATCTCATCATCTTGGCCCCAACCTCGCCGTATTTCCAGCGAAGAAGCAACTAATCCCCCTCGGGGACGATCCTTCTCTTACTTTAGTAATTCTGTTTTTTCCCCCGGAGCAAGAAACGCAATATCCCAAGCATTGTGAAGGGCTTGGATAACTTCCGTCTCCGACAACCCTGCGGCAGGGGCAGCGATATCGAGTTCGTGAGCCAGATCAATGCCACTGATCCCAGGATCATCGGTGTTGATCGTGGCCAGCAGCCCTGCCTCAAGAAACTTTTTCAGGGGATGGCTGGGGTAGTCAGCCACCGTGCTGGTCTGCACGTTACTGGTCAGGCTCACCTCGAGGCCGATTCCACGCTGGTGCAGAAGCTCCACCACCGAAGGATCCTCCAGGGCTCTCACCCCGTGACCGATCCGAGTCGCCCCCAGCTGGTCCACCGCGGTGACGATACTCTGCGCCCCGGCCGCCTCGCCGGCATGGACGGTGACCTGCCAGCCGGCCGCTCGGCCCTTACGGAAGTGCTCGACGAATAACTCGGCTGGCCAGTTGCCTTCGTCCCCCGCCAGATCAAGGGCAATAATCTCACGTTTGTGGTCAAGCAGGGCCGCCAATTCGCGCCCGGCTCGAACCGGGCCATAGGAGCGAGTAAGAATCCCAATTAGGTTAACTTTCACTCCCGTTTCCGCCTCACCTTGGCGGACCCCCTCGACAACAGCCGCGGTGACTCGCGAGGGATCAAGATTGTGAGCATCAGCCATAAAGCTGGGGCTGAAGCGCAACTCGATATAACGAATCCCCTCCTTGTGGGCATCCTCCACATTTTCTCGGGCCACCCGAGAGCAGGCATCGTAGTCGGCCAGCACCCCAGTCATCCAACGGAATTTGGCGAGAAACTCAATCAAACCCGGCTGGGGGGTAGCCACCATGACGTGGGGACGCAAGTCCTCCAGAGTGTCGGCCGGAAGCGGGATATTGTGCTGCCGACCAAGTTCGAGAATAGTTTGCAGGCGGACGCTGCCATCAAGATGGCGATGCAGATCGATCAGAGGAGGCCGGAGAGACATATCACCCGAGAGAGTTTGCAGGAGATGATCCTGGCACAAGCAAAACCCGCAGTGGTTCAGCCCCGCACGACCGCGGCTAAGGCCGAGGTAAGCTGAGGGAAAGCGTAGGCATAGCCACGCTCGTGGGCCACGGCAGGCCGAACCCGCGAACTATGGAGGAGCAATGAGGACATTTGGCCAAGGAAGAGACGGAGCAAGAAAGAGGGGGCGGGGAGGATGGCCGGACGACGCACCGCTTTGGCGAGGGTATCCGTGAATTCCGCGTTGCGACAGGGGTGAGGCATCACCGCATTGAGAGGCCCACTCAGCAATTTGTCTTCGATGGCCCAGAGCACCAGACCGACGACATCGTCAACATGGATGCAGGACATCCACTGGCGACCGTTACCGAACTTCCCTCCCAATCCGGATCGAAAAACCGGTAAAGCTCGTTTGATAGTTCCCCCACCTTGGCCGAAAACAAGACCGATCCGGAGCAAAACAACCCGAGCGGTGAGCAAGCGAGCGGCCTCGCCTTCCCAGGCCTGGCAGACATCGGCAAGAAAACCATGGCCAACCGGCGAAGACTCATCTGCCTCCAGGTCCCCAGTGTTACCATAAAATCCGACACCCGAAGCACTGACCAGCACCTGGGGAGGACGGGCCGCCTCGGCAAACCCCTCAACCACCCGACGAGTGCCCTCAACCCGGCTGTCCATGATGCGTGCCCGCTTACTCCGGGTCCATAGACCGAAGACGGATTCCCCGGCCAAATGCAGCACCGCGTCTAGCCCATCCACATCGGTCGGCTCCTTTAGGGAAAACTTCCGAGTGGACGGATCGTCCGGATGACGGCTGAAGCGAGTGACCTCCCAGCCGCGGGCGGCGGCCAAGGCGGTCGCCCTGCGGCCAATGAATCCACCGGCGCCTGTGATTCCGAGTCTCATTAATCAAAAGTACGATGGAACCAGCGGTAAGGAAAGCGCTTGCCCGGACAGCTCGTTGGCCTCGGGTTGATTTCATGATGAGCTTTGACTACGACGATCTTACCCTTGCTCCGGCCGGCGCGTTTGCGCAGGTACTTAATCAATTCCTCCAGCGAGGCCAGTTGTGCCTTGGTCGGTTTATCACGATCAAAGTCCCCCACGAAACAGATCCCGAGCGAGATATTATTCAGATAATCACTGGCGACGTGGCCTCCATTGATCTGACGTGTCCAGCGCGAGCCCACCTCAATCTCACCGTCACCAGAGGACGTGCCATTACCGATGACAAAATGATAGGCTAGGCCGTTTTTCATTTTTCGAACGTTTTTGTGGTAGTTGCCAAAAATCTTGGCGTTGCCCTGCCGGGTGGCGCTGTTGTGGACCACAATATATTTCCACCGTCCACGCTTGACCGGCGCCCGATCGATGGCCGCCCTTACTCCCCGAGTGAGGTAGCGGTAACGAGGCCCACCAAAGAGGCCGAAAAATCCACCTTTCTCCTTCGACGGCGCGGGAGCCAGTCCCCTCTCCTCTTCCAGACCTGACTTCTCGATGACGATGGGAGCAGCGGGAGCTTTTTTCGATCCGCCAGACCTCTTCGGAGCCGACACCCCTTGGCGAGCATTCGGGGTCGGGGTGGAAGCAGGCTTGACTGGGGGCAACTTCATTTCCCGACGAGAATCTCTTGGGCTCGGCTCCGACTTAAGCGGACGCACCTTGCCAGAGGGACGAGGCTTTGGGGTCTCCTTCGGCTGAGCTCGCTCCGGGGCTTTTTTGGGCGGTGGCAACTTGATCGGTTTGGCCATTTTCTCCATGGGCGGTGGCGTCGGACGAGGACGGGGCTGGGGAGGAACCGCCGGCTTGGCCTTGGCAGCTGGAGGAAGCGGCTCTATCGACTCCCGGGCCTTGAGAAAAAGATCACGCTTGCGCTGCTCCTCCGCGGAAATTTTAGCGTTGAGAGCCGGACTAGCTCCTAAAAGACCGAGGACCAAGAGAACCAGAGCAATGAAAAGAGAGACACCTGGCACACGCACAGAGGCAAACTAAGGGCGGAGAGGCCTCGAGTTCAATCCGATAGCTCCCGCTTAGCATAGCTGACATGCATGAGATAAAGACCCTCGGGGGGGGCCACCTGCCGCGGAAAATCTTCATCACGGCAGGCCAAGCGCTGCCGCAAGGCTGTCAGGGTCGATCTCTCTTGAGCCACCCTTACCATCGCGGCCGCGAGCATACGTACCATCCGATAGAGAAAGCCGTCGCCCTCAAAGCGCAGGCGGATCAACGAACCTTTCTCAGTCACGGTAACCTTACGCAAATGGCGGCGGGTGTTGCGGACCATCCTAGCCCGTTTTGCGGTAAACCCCTGAAAGTCATGCTGTCCCTCTAGCAAGGCGGCAGCCCGGCGCAATTGGCTCAGAACGGGGGGAGGACCCACATGCCAACAACGTCCGACCTCCAGCGGAGGCAGAACCGAGCCGGTCCAAAGCAGGTAGTCATAAGTCTTACCGGTAGCGCCGAGCCGAGCATGAAAATCTCTGGCCGACTTGACACAAGAAAGGACCCGCAAAGACGAGGGCAGCGTGGCGTTGAGGGCGCTCAGCCAAAACCCCGCCTCGCCGCGGGTATCTGGCACCTCGGTATGAGCGACTTGACCGAGGGCATGAACACCCGCATCGGTGCGACCAGAGCCGTGCACAGAAATCGGGTGACCTCCAGCTAAAGAGGTCAAAGCAGCCGCCAGCACATCCTGCACCGTGCCTCCCCCGGATTGGCTCTGCCAACCGCGGAAGGCCGACCCGTCGTAGGCCAGAGTCAGCTTAAGTCGCATGGCATACGGTCGAGCCAGCTCTGCAAAAGGATCTGCGCCGCTACTTGGTCCACCACCTTGCGTTGGTCGCGGGCCTTGCGCCCGCACTCGCGCAGGGCCCGCTGGGCCGCCACGGTGGTGAGACGCTCATCCCAAAGATCGACCGGGCAAGCAACCCGGGCGCGCAGAGTCTCGGAAAACTCCCGCGCCGCCTCGGCCGCTGGACCACAGGACCCGTCCATGTTGCGAGGTAACCCGACGATAATGTGGATGGGCTTGAGTTCATCCACCGCAGCAATCACCGCCTCGAGAGTGGCCTTGCCCCCGGGAAGGGTTTTCCACGGTTGGGCCAGCAGACCAAGTTCATCACTGACCGCCACCCCGGTTCGGGCCGCGCCAAGATCAAGGGCCATGGTGCGGCTCATTGCAATTTCTCAGGGACTTGTGGGACCAACTTCTTGATATTCTCCGCCTCGCTTCGAGGGCAGACAAGGAGGGCATCTCCCGTATCGATGACGATGAGATCATCGACCCCGTAGAGGGCAACGTGCTTCTGCCCCGCCGAAAAAACAATATTGCGGGAGGCCTCGTGTGCCGTCACCGGACAATTGGCCGCGTTCCCCCCCTCCTGATTGTCTAGGTACTTAGCCACCGCCAACCAGCTGCCGACATCATCCCAATCGAATCCGGCCTCGAGCTCGAGCACTTTGGCCGCTTTTTCCAGAATAGCGTAATCAACCGAAATCTTGGGGAGATTAGGAAAGTCTTCAGTGATCAGAGTCGGCAGATCATCGGTCGAACGCATCCGCTCAATGAAGGAGGCCAATTCCGGAGTCTGTCTGGTCAACTCACCCATGATCGCGGCAATCGACCAGATAAACATCCCCGCATTCCAGCGGAAATTTCCCTGCTCTAGAAAAGATTTGGCCGTCTCCGCATTAGGTTTTTCCCGGAAGCGTTTCACCTCGTAAATGGCCGGATTCCCTTGATTGGCGCGGGGGCCTTGTTCGATATAGCCAAAGCCAGAACAGGCCCACGTTGGCCTGATCCCGATGGTAAGAAGGGCACCGGAATCGGCGGCAGCCTCGGCCCCGGCCAAGAGATCCCGACGGAAAGCGGTGACATCTTGGATCAAGTGATCAGCCGGCAGCACCGCCATGACCGCCTCTGGGTCACGGCGTAAGACAAGACCGACTCCCAAAGCCACCGCGGGGGCCGTATCGCGCTTGGCTGGTTCGGCTACGATATTTTCTGGAGGAAGGTGAGGGCAGGCGGCCCGAACGGCCGCCTCCTGCTCGGTGTTGGTCAGGACAAAGATCCGCTCCAAGGGAACCGCCCCATCGAGGCGGGCAATCGTTTCTTCCAGCATGGTGCGCTCAGAAAAAAGCTTGAGCAGCTGCTTGGGCCGGGACCGCCGGCTGTAGGGCCAGAATCGTTCACCGCTGCCGCCGGCCAAAATGAGGACATAGAGATTGGATTTCATCGGGCTATAAAATGATTTTGCAGGCGTTGAAGCAATCCTGCGTCTGAGAAAAAATTCCCCAGCGGGGGCAGGTTGCGGTTGCCAGCAAGACATCGATGGGGTATCGGTCGAGGGTAATGGCAAAGCTTCTCAACAGACTTTCTCAAAATCTCTCAGCGACCTCCATGGCTGCCGCTGCCGAAATGGCCGTGGGCCTTGGGGCAGGCCTGCTGGTGGCAGATCAAATAAGCAAAGGCACCCGCCGGCAAATTGGTCTGGCGACCCTTATTGCGGGCCTCGCTGCGACCGTTCCTCTTCTGATCGGAGCGGGAGTTAGGGTCAACCGTGAACTGGGAGAAGGACGACGCACCCGGCGGCGGCTCGAAACCATCCGTCACGATCCAGGCTTCGCCGACGACGGCGACTTTTATTGAGCCTTCCCTCCATCGTTCTGGCCTCCTCTTCGCCACGGCGACAAGAGATCCTCGGCTCTTCCGGCCTTCTTTTTTCCACGGCCTCTGCCCAAGGGCCAGAAACTGATGACCCCAGCCTAGGCTTAGCCGGACTGGTGCTGACCAACGCCGCGGCCAAGGCGCGCGAAATCGCCGAAAGTTATCCTCAGTCTATTGTCATCGGTGCCGATACCTTGGTCTGGCTCAATGACCAACCGCTGGGCAAACCGGCCGATCTGAAGGAGGCGCGGCAAATGCTCGAAAGACTCGCCGATTGCTGGCACGAGGTGGCAACCGGGGTGCACCTCCATCAACTTGAACCACCGCGGCAGTTGGGATTTCACGAGGTCACCCGGGTGCGCTTCCATTCACTGGACGAGCCGACGATCACAGCCTACCTCAAACGGGTCGATGTCCTCGACAAAGCCGGGGCCTACGCTCTGCAGGAGCACGGCGAAATGCTGGTCAAGTCGGTCGAGGGCAGCCGCCAGAATGTGATTGGTCTTCCCTTAGAGCGTACCCTCGCGGCCTTGCGATGCTTCGATGAGCGATTAATCTCACAATCATGAGTGAGAACAAATCGATCCATCGTGGACAAATTATCGATATCCCGGGACGCCGCATTTTTCCTGGAATCATCGAAGTGGAGGACGGAAAGATTCTCCAAGTCCAAGCGGACGACAGCGTCCGTGATCCCGGCTACCTTTGCCCGGGATTCATCGATGCCCACGTCCACATCGAAAGCTCGATGCTGACTCCACCAGAGTTTGCCCGTATCGCAGTTATCCACGGCACCACTGCCACCGTATCCGACCCCCATGAAATCGCCAATGTGCTGGGGATCGAAGGTGTCCGCTACATGCAGAAATCGGCGGCCGAGACACCCTGCAAAATCCACTTCGGCATTCCATCTTGCGTCCCCGCGACCAACTTTGAAACGGCTGGGGCCACCATGGGACCGGATGTGATCGAGGAACTTTGCCAAGACAGCTCCCTCCTCTATCTCTCGGAGATGATGAATTTCCCCGGGGTAATCCACCGTGATCCGGAGGTCATGGCAAAAATTGAGATTGCGAAAAAATACGGCAAGCGGATCGACGGCCACGCTCCCGGCCTGAGAGGTGCCGACCTCCAGTCCTATGTTGAGGCGGGTATCGAAACCGATCACGAGTGCTTTAAGATCGAGGAGGCGAGGGAAAAGTTGGCCCTTGGACAAAAAATCCTCATTCGGGAGGGCTCGGCGGCGAAAAATTTTGAGGAACTTTGGCCACTCCTGAAAGAGCATCCAAATTCTTGCATGCTCTGCAGCGATGACAAACATCCTGACGACTTGCTCGAAGGACACATCAACAGTCTTTGCGCCCGGGCAGTAGGGTATGGCGTATCCTTATTCGACGTTCTCGAGGCCGCCTGCCTCAATCCGGTGCTCCACTATGGGCTGGACTGCGGACTCCTCCGCTCCGGCGACCCAGCCGATTTTGTCAGGCTGCATGACCTAACCAGCTTCCGCGTCATGGAGACATGGATCGACGGCACCTGCGTCGCCCGCCAAGGAAAATCCTTGCTCCCCAAGACCCTATCTCCTCGGGTCAATAAATTTCATGCCACGGCGAAGAAGGCCTCCGACTTTGATATTCCTGCCGGACAAGGCAAGCTTCGCCTCATCGAGGCACTGGATGGCCAAATCGTGACACATGCTAGCGAGACGGAGGCTCTCGTGGCAGATGGGATGGCTTGGGCCAACCCAGACCAAGACATACTGAAAATCACGGTAGTCAACCGCTACAAGAACACCACCCCCTCGGTTGCCTTCGTCCGTGGTTTTGGACTCAAGCAAGGCGCCATAGCCTCAAGTGTGGCGCATGACTGCCACAACATCGTCGCCGTGGGCACCTCAAATGAAGACCTCGCCAGGGCGGTCAATCTCCTGATTGAAAACGAGTGAGGCATTGCTGTGAGAGGACCGAGCGGCGATGAAGAAGTACTTCCCCTCCCCGTGGCCGGCTTGATGAGTGACGGTTATGCCGAAGACGTCGCCGCAGGATACGCTCGCCTGACCAAGAACGTGCAGGCGATGGGTAGTCCCCTCGGCGCTCCTTTCATGACTTTGTCCTTTCTCGCCCTCCTCGTCATTCCCTCGCTGAAATTGAGCGACCTCGGCCTTTTCGATGGGGAAAACTTC
>CAXMPH010000005.1:0-17625 GCA_964195055.1 uncultured Chthoniobacterales bacterium
CGTTGATGGTCTCCTTTCACCCCCCGGCGAAACAACCGCGACGACCCAGGAGCAGTTGCATTACTGGTTTGGGGCTGCTTCGCCTCCGACCGTTCTTCTCTTTCTCTGTTTGTCTTTCGTCGGCATCACTTTGCTCGCCGGTCTGGTTAATTTATTTTCGAGCTACCTTCTCATTGGGGTGGGACTGAAGTCGCTCCTGCGGATTCGCACCGAGCTCTATGCTTACCTCCAGGCCCTGCCCCTCAAGTTTCATGATGGGCGCCGCAGCAGTGATTCGAGCTTCCGAGTTGCCTACGACTCCCAGTCGATCCAGACGATCTACAATCGGGGGGTCACTAATATTTTCTCCTCGTCGGTCATGCTCGGAGCAACCTTTGTCATCATGGTGTCGATCGATGCCAGGCTGACCTTTCTTTCCCTCGCGGTGGTCCCGCTCATCGTTTGGGCCATCCATTATTTCGCCAAGCGAATCCGTACCCAGAGCACCACGATCCAAGAGCGTGAGAGTGATCTTTTGGCTCAAGCTCAGGAGGGTCTCGGTTCCATTCGCTTGGTTCATGCCTTCGGACGTGAGGATCATGAGGTGGGTCGCTTTCATCGTCGCGCCTCAGAAAGTCTCGCGGCCAACCTTCGGCTGACTATGACCTCGGTACTCAGTGCCTTGATCGTGGGGACACTCATGGCTGTGGGGACGGCGATTCTCTACTACGCTGGATCACTCAATGTCATGGAAGAGAAGTTGTCTCTGGGCGACCTGCTCGTTTTTGCCTCCTATATGCTTATGCTCTACCAGCCTTTGGAGCAGTTGACCTACACCGCCTGGGCCATGGAAGGGGCCGCCGCGGGGGCTAAGCGTTGTTTTGAGATCCTTGATCGGCCAGATGAAATCAGCGATACCCCGGAGGCCCAGCCGCTCACCGGGTCCAGCGGTGACATTGAGTTTCACGGAGTAGATTTCGGTTACAGTGAAAAGAAGCCTATCCTCCGGAATATCGATTTGAAGATCCGCCCCGGCGAGTGTGTTGCTTTGGTCGGAGGCACGGGTGCGGGTAAGAGTACCTTGCTCAGTTTGGTTCCCCGGTTCTACGACCCCACCAGGGGCACCGTTTCGATGGCTGGGTTTGATCTGCGGGTCTGGACCAAAAAATCGGTACGGGCTCAGGTCAGTATGGTGCTGCAGGACACGGTGCTTTTCTCCACCACAGTGCGGGAGAATATCGCCTACGGAAATCCTGCGGCGACCGAGGAACAGATCGTAGAGGCGGCTCGTCGGGCCCAAGCCTACGACTTCATTATGGGTATGAGTGATGGCTTCTCCAGTCAGGTGGGAGAGCGGGGGGGGCAGTTGAGCGTCGGCCAGCGCCAGCGCCTCGGCATCGCCCGCGCTTTTCTCAAGGATGCCCCCATTCTCCTCCTCGATGAGCCGACCTCAGCTTTGGATGGATCGACTGAGAAGGCTGTGATGGAGGTCATAGCCGAGTTGATGCGCGGTCGCACCACTTTGATCATTACCCACCGTTTAGCCACCGTCCATCGGATGGATCGTATTGTTGTTCTGGAGCATGGGCGGGTGGTGGAAGATGGTAGCGGTCCTGTTCTGCTGGCTCGCGAGGGTGCTTACGCAAAAATGTTTCGGGCAGGACATCACGAACAATGAAAAAAAAACGGATCATCGTTCTTGGCTTTATGGGGGGATGCCCCGTCGCTGGGGTTATTTGGCAGCACCTCCACTACATTGTGGGCCTGCAGAGATTGGGCTACGAAGTATGGTATGTGGAGGACGGTTCGCGTTACCCCTACGATCCTGAAGCTTTCACGATCACGGAAGATTTTTCCTACGCCGCTCGGATGCTGGAGCGCCTCAGTCAGGAATACGGATTTTCCGAGCGCTGGTGTTTCTGTGCCCGCTACGGCGATGAGCCCCGCACCGCTGGCCTCTCCCTCTCTGCCCTGACCAACCTCTACCGCGAGTGCGAGGCGGCCTTGAATGTCTGCGGCAGCCATGACCTCAACGACGATCTCCGGGCTGTCCCACGCCTGATTTACGTGGAGAGTGATCCAGGATTAGAGCAAATAAAAATCGACCACGGCGAGGTGGCCACCCGTGATTATTTGGCCGCTCATGATGTGCTCTTCACTTTCGGGGAAGCGGTGGGAACAGAGCGCTTTCCTGTCCCTCTTCATGGTCTGAAGTGGTTGCCCACCCGGCAACCGGTGGTTACCGACTTTTGGCGGACGGACGCCCCGCCTTTGCCAGGATCCATCTACACCTCAATTTGTAACTGGTCGACCAGCGGAAAAAAGGACGTCGAGTGGCGGGGAAGTCATTATCTCTGGAGTAAATCTTTGGAGTTGTGGAAAGGGGTGGAGGCGCCACGGGCTTGCAGAGAAATTGTCGAACGAGCCACCGAAAGCAAGGAGCTCGCTGAAAAAGAGCAATTTCTAAAACAGTCTTGGCGTTTGCTTCCGCCCCATGAGTTGAGCTCTAGCTGGGATGATTACCGCCGCTACATCCGCTCTTCCAAAGGTGAGTTCACCGTGGCTAAGGACCAATACACCCGTCTCCATACTGGCTGGTTCAGTGACCGCTCGGCCTGTTACCTCGCGGCGGGGCGTCCGGTGATCACCCAAGAAACAGGGTTCACTCAGTTTTACGGAGGCGAAGAGGGGCTGCTGGCCTTCTCCACCCTAGAAGACATTGTTGCGGCGGTCACCTCCGTGCGTGGGGACTATGCCCGGCATGCGGTGGCGGCCGGGGAAATTGCCCGAGAGTTTTTCGAAGCGGAGAAAGTTCTGGCCTCGCTCCTCGAACGTGCCGGAGTTTGAATCTACGTTTATGCGCTGTTTTCTTTTGATTTTACTTTCGGGGCTGATCCTGGGGCATCTTCCGGGGTGCATTCGCTTCGGTGAAAAAGTACCAGAGGCTCCGGAGGCGACCTTGCCTTCCTGGCTGGGGAGGGTGGTCATGGTGGATAAGGTACACCAGTTTGCCGTAGTCGACATCGGTTCCTCTCACAAGTTGGAGGTGGGGACGGAGGCACTTTGCTTTCGCGAGCAGCGCCGCACTGCCACCCTCCAGTTGACCAAGGAATCACAGCCACCCTATGCCGCTTTTGAGATCATCCAAGGAATGCCTAGCTTAGGTGATCGAGTTGCCCTCAATGAAAGCCGCTCACCCTCGGCCTCCGAGTGATTTGAAAAGGCTTTGCCCCCCGTGCGGTGGAGGGGTTTAATGGGAAATTACTTATGAGACTCGTTCAGGCCGCCTCTGTTCTGGCGATATCTTCATCTATGGGATGGGTTCCCGCTCTGCTGGCCCAAGGGTCCGGGGTGGAGGCCAAGCCATCCCCGACGCCGCCAGCCTCTGATGCCGCCCGTTTTGTTCCGGGCTTGGATGGACCGATTAGCGCCGGAATTCCGGATCCGATGGAGATGACTTTCCCTGCCGGAGCAAGTATTGCGGCGCCGCCGGTACAGTCGGGCCCCTCCCCGATTACTTCGATCAAGCTGCCGCCGGCCAGTTCGATGGCCCTGAGCCTTACCCCCGATGCTGAGAGCCTCGGTATCGAGGGAGCGATCCAAGCTGCCCTGACCAACAATCCCGAAATCCTCGCTGCAATTCAGCAAATAAGCCTGACTAGCGGGCAAGTCATTCAGGTGCGGGCCGCTTTACTGCCCACTCTGGAGGTGGTCAGTTCCTACCAAGTTCAGGACGATAACTTAGCTAATCCCAATCGTTCTATTGGTTCTGTCGGCTCAAGTACCATTGAAAGTTCCAACCAAAATGAAGCCTGGAATGTAGCGATTCAGATCAATCAGAGCATCTGGTCTGGTTGGAAGAACCAGGCCGACTTTTCTGCGGCGCGCCTCGCTTACGACAGTTCATTTTATGCCCTGCGGCAGACAATCGACCAAGTAGTAGCTGATACGAAAACCCTCTTTTATGACATTATTTTCAATCGCGCCTTGATCCGCGTCCGCGAGGAGTCCGTCGCGGTTTTGCAGACCCAACTGGAGGATCAGCAGAGCCGATTTGAAGCTGGAACAGTACCACGTTTCAATGTCCTCCAGGCCGAGGTTGCCCTGGCCAATGCCATCCCACCGGTGATTGAGGCGCGCAGTGCCTTGCGCATTTCCCAGTTCAGCCTGGTCAAGCAGCTAGGCCTTGATTACCCCAATGATCCCTCGCTTGTCCCGGTCGATGTTGTTGGGGAATTGTCTTACGATCCGATCAAGATTGATTTAGGAAAATCCGTTTTCACGGCCTTGGCTCGCAATCCTTCGCTGAAAATTCAGCGGCAAAGCATCCTCATCGACGCCGAGCGTCTCAAGGCGGCCATGTCCGGGTTCCAGCCCAGCCTCAATGCCACCGCTGGCTGGAAAACCTTCAATATTCCACTGGCTTCTCAGCTCGATCAAACGGTCAATGGCTGGTTCTTTGGGGTAGTCGGTAGCTGGAATCTTTTTGACGGACTTGCCACGGTGGGAGCGACTAAGGCGGCAAGGGCTGCCCTAGCCCAGTCCAAGATCAATTACGACAATGCCGCCCGGGGGGTGGAACTCGATGTCCAGAGGGCTACATCCAATCTGATCACCGCCCAAGAGGTAATCGACAGCCAGCGGGCCAGCGTGGTTCAGGCAACGGAGGCTCTCCGTCTCTCTCGTGAGCGACTCGACGCCGGCGCCGGCACCCAGCTCGATGTCCTCAATGCCCAAGTATCTCTTTTGCAGGCCCAGACGACCGAACTGGAGGCTCGTTACCGTTACATCCGTGCCATGGCCGAGTACGACCGGACCCTTTCGCTCGACACCGTCTACGCCGATACCTTCAACGATCCCATGCTGACCAACAAAAATCGCCAGCGTAATGATCTGCTTAACTCGGCCGACAACCCCAATCCGGGAGTGCTCAGGGGGGTCATGCCAAAAAAGAATCAAACCTTGGGTGGCATTCGGGTGGAGCGGGCCCAACCAGTGGGTCGTCCCGCGTCCAATTCAAGCCGCTGACGGTGTCACCATCAAATTTTCAGCCTCTTGATGGGGTGGCCGGGGTAGAAGCGATTTTTATCCCTAGGATCGTTGGTATCGATACCGCAACCGATCGAGAGACCGCCTTGAGCCGCTTGCGCTCCCGCCATGATCAAATCCTCGCCCGTGGCGGGATCGATCCGGCCGGCTTAGCTACCGCCCAACAAATTCATGGGGCCGAGGTTGCCTCCGTTGGGACTGGGGGACGAAGTGAGGGTGCCGATGGCCTTGTCACTGGGTGCCCTCGGCTTGCTCTCGCAATCTACGTGGCCGACTGTGCCGCCGTTTATTTGGCCGACCGTCACGGTCGGGCCGTAGGTTTAATTCATTCCGGCCGGACCGGGACAGAGCAGAATATCACCGGTCGGGCCATTGCCTTGCTTGAGGCCGAATTTTCTGTCGAGCCCGCCGATCTGATAGTGCAGATCAGCCCGTGTATCCGGCCGCCGCTTTACCAGACGGACTTTGCCGCCCAGATTGCCGGGCAGGCCCAGGCGCTTGGGGTGAAAGAAATTCGGGACGACCGCATTTGCACTGGATCCCACCTTGATCTCTATTATTCCTACCGTATGGAAGGCGGCCGGACGGGCCGGATGCTGGCGGTGCTACAGTTGAATTCATGATACGCAATTTCCAAGAAAGTCATCCCGAGTGGATGGATGTGGCCGAGTCGGCTACTCCGGAACTGAAGACCGACCTGATCAATCTCGAGTCGCTCAACCGGCGATTTGGTGCTCATAAGTTGGTCGTTGATGCTCTGACACCGCTTCTTCAACTTGGCCAACCGCTCCACTTTCTCGATCTGGCCACCGGGGCGGCAGATATCCCTCGAGCTATCGTGATCAAGGCTCGGCAATTAGGCTGCCCCATTACCATCACGGCGATCGACCGTCAGCAACCCACCCTCGACATTGCCAAGGGCTTCTCCCCCGATTTTCCTGAGATCCGGTTGATCAAAGGCGATATGCTCACTTTTTCTCAAGGAACTTTGTACGATGGCGTCCTCTGTAATCTAGTGCTGCATCATCTCGATGAAACCGACGTTATCCGTCTCCTGCGACGGTGTCGGGAGCTAACCCGGGGGGTGGCTTTGGTGACGGATCTGCGTCGTTCCCGTCTGGCCCAGGCAGGGATTTATGCGGTGACTGAGCTAATTTATCGTGAACCAATGACCCGTCATGACGCCCGACTTTCGGCGGAGAGGGCCTTTTCCTATTCCGAGTTGCGTAAGCTCGCTATCGCCGCGGGATGGTGGGGCTTTCGCCACCAGCGCTGTCCTTTTTTTCGGCAGTCACTCTGGATGGACGCCAACGAGAGGCGGCGCTAATCACATTCGCTGAGGGACCTCGATGCCGAGAAGTTCCAGCCCCTGCTGGAGCACCTTGGCGGTGGCCTGACAGAGGACAAGGCGGGAGTGCTGGGTCAGCCCCTCCGACTTAAGTACTGGGCAGGCCTCATAAAAAGAGTGGAAGGCGTTGGCCGTTTCAAAGAGATGGGTCGCCAGTAGGTTGGGTCGAAATTCGTGAAGGACCACCGGAACAATCTCGCCGAACTGAAGGAGTTTTTTGGCGAGGGCCAGTTCGGCCGGTTCGCTCAATCGCACAGCCTGCCCCTCTTCGAGGTCGGCTCCGAGTTTGCGGAAAATCGAGCGCACCCGGACATAGGCGTTTTGCAGATAGGGTGCGGTGTTGCCTTGGAGCGAAAGCATCTTGGACCAGGAAAAGACATAGTCGGTCATACGGTGCTGTGAGAGCTCGGAGTATTTGACCGCACCCAGTCCGACGGTACGGGCGATCTGGTCTTTCTCCTCCTCCGATAGTTCAGGGTTCTTTTCCTCGATCATGGTGCGGGCTCGGGCCACCGCCTCCTGCAGGAGATCGCGCAAGGGCACATTGTCGCCTGAGCGGGTCTTCATCAGCTTGTGATCCTCCCCGAGGATACTCCCAAACGGAATATGCCTGAGCTGGGTTTTACCTCCCATGCGTTCCGCGGCGGCGAAGACCTGCTGGAAGTGCAGTTGCTGGGGGGCTCCGGTGACATACCAGATAGCCTGCGGGTCCCAACGCTCGGCTCGGTATTGGATGGTGGCCAGATCCGTCGTAGCGTAAAGGAAGCCGCCATCTCCTTTGCGGATCAAGCAGGGGTGGTCAGCCAAAGCAGGAATATCAGGAAAGAAAACACAGGCGGCACCCTCGCTGATTTGGGCAATCCCCTGGGCCAGCAGCTGGTCGACCAGCGGAGCAAGGGCGGGATCGTAGAAACTCTCGCCCAAGCGCTCGTCGAAAGATACTCCCAGACGATCATAAATATCCTGAAATTCGGCCCAGGAGAGCTCGACCAGCTTTTGCCAGATGCCGAGGTTTTCCTCATCGCCTTGTTGGAGCTTAACCAGTTCGCCGCGGGCGGCTCGGTGCACTTCCTCGTCAGTCTTTTCCAGTTCGTTGACCGTGCGGTAAAGGCGGGTCATCTCGGCGATGGGATCCTGCTCCAAAGCGGCCTTGTCGAGGTGGTGCTTCCATCCGTAGAGAACCTTACCGAACTGGGTGCCCCAGTCGCCGAGGTGGTTGTCAGTGATGACCTCGTGGCCCAGAAAACGGGCCGTCCGGGCCAAGGCGTCGCCAAGAATAGTGCTGCGAATGTGCCCGACGTGCATCGGCTTGGCGATATTGGGTGAGCTAAAATCGATAATGATGCGCTCTCGGGTCGCCGAGAGGGGCACCCCGCAGCGGGGGTCGCTCATGAGATTGCTCAAGCGCTGTGAGATCCACTCCGGGCGGAGACGGAAGTTAAGGAATCCCGGTCCGGCGATTTCTGGCTTACCGCAGATTTCCCCACCTTCAAAATTGTTGGCAATCTGGGCGGCGAGCTGGCGTGGGTTGGTCTTGGCCTCCTTGGCCAAGACCATGGCAGCGTTGCTCTGGTAGTCACCAAATCGGGTGTCGGCGGTGACGGCTATCTCGCCACGTTGGGGAGGGAGGCCGCAAGCGGTCAAGGCGGCGCGCAGCGGTGAAGCCAGGGCACCCTGCGGGGTGGTGCTCATTCAGCGACTCCCGCCACTGCGGCTCTTGAAAACTTGGAGAATGGAGTCGGCATCGGGGGCGGAGGCCAACTCATCACGGACTGCCCGGTCGTTGAGAAACTTGGCGATAGCCGCGAGGGTCCGCAGGTGAACCTGAAACTGATCGCGGGGCACCACAAAAAGAACGATGAAATGGACGAGTTCGTTGTCGAGGGAATCGAATTCGATGCCGGCTTTCGATCGGCCAAAGCCGGCAACCACTTCGGTAACGTGCTCCGATGAGGCATGGGGAATGGCGATGCCGAAGCCGATGCCCGTACTCATGGTCTCTTCCCTTTGCTTGAGTGCCGCTAAAATGGGCTCCCGGTCTGGGGTCTTAATACAATGAGAGGAGACGAGCAGGTCCACGATCTCTGTGATCGCTGGCCACCTTTCCGTCACCTTCATTTCGGGAATAATTTGCCCGACTGTTAACAAGCTAGACAACGTCATGCGTCTTGGTCGGGTACGTTACCAACGCAAACTCTCATAGCAAGAGGGATTTGTCTTGGCGAGGGACCTCGGGGGCATCGGGGTAGCTCGGAACCTCTGAGGGAGACTCCGGGATCAAGTCCAAGTCTCACGTCCCCTTCCTTTGCTGGGAGATTGTTTGGCGACTGCTGGGTCGCCTGATCTCCTCAACTTTCGTCGGATTTCTTCTGCTCCTTCAGCTTTTCCAGCTTCGGGCGGATAACTGCCCGGTTGTAAGGGTGCATCGGGTTGTTGCGGTAAAAATCCTGATGTTCCTCCTCGGCCACGTAAAATTTTTCAAGCGCAATGATTTCGGTCACGATGGGATTGTTAAATTTGGCCTGCCCCCGTCCCATGGAGGCCCGAGCAATCCCATTCTCCTTTTCGTTTTCGGTCAGAATGATGGAACGGTACTGGGTCCCCACATCATTGCCCTGCCGATTGAGAGTGGTTGGGTCGTGGGCGCTCCAAAAGAGGTCGATGATTTTTTCGTAAGAAATTATCTCGGGATCGTATTCGATTTGCACCACCTCGGCATGGCCGCTTTGCCCGCGGCAGACCTCTTCGTAGGTGGGATTTGGTTTGGGGCCGCCAGCGTATCCAGAGACCACGGAAAGGATGCCTGGTTGTTCCTCGTAGACGGCTTCGACGCACCAGAAGCATCCGCCTCCGAGGGTAGCTTTAGAGGGTATTTTCATAGTGGGTTTTTCGGCGAGGGCCGCCGTGGCGAAGAGGATCAGAAGAAGGCTGCTGGGGACTTTCATTCTGTTTTTTCGGCTGCAACGAATTTGAGTGAGACGGAGTTGACGCAGTAGCGCAGGCCGGTGGGTGCTGGTCCGTCGGGGAAGACGTGGCCGAGATGGGCATCGCAGCGAGCGCAAAGGATCTCATTTCGTACCATGCCAAGGCTGGTGTCCGACGTCGTTACCACATTCTCTTGATTGACTGGTTCGAAGAAACTGGGCCAACCGGTACCCGAGTCAAATTTTCCATCGGAACGAAAAAGAGGAAAGTCGCAGCAGACACATTGGTAGAGGCCGGGCTGCTTGTGGTCGTGGAAAGCACCGCAGAACGGCCGCTCGGTACCTTTACCACGGGTGACCTGATAGACTTCGCCACTGCCGAGTTGAGCCCGCCATTCTTGGTCGGTTTTGGTAATTTTTTCCATGGGTTGAGCTGGTAGAGGTTGGCTGGTCTGGTGGGCTAGAGAGACCTGAGCGGCGGCCGGTTGAGCTTCCAAGCCGAAGAGGTTGGCGGCCAGAAGAAAGAAGACGAGGACAACTGGCATGGAGCAATCTCCCGTAGGTTATCCTTCTTGTCAAAATCATCCTTGCTCGGAGGTGGTTTGGCGGCGGCGGCGAACCGCCGCCTCCGCAAGAAACTTTTCTTGGGAATCCCAAGCGGGGCCTTCTCCTGGTACCGGAAGAGAAGTGCCGTCTGGCTGGAGTACCTTGGCTTTGACGTTATCGGACCAGAAGCAGTCGATGATCTCCTGCATGTGTCCCTGCATCGCCTTACCCTGCAAGGGGAAGACCGACTCGACGCGATGGAAGAAGTTTCGCTCCATCCAGTCGGCGCTGCCGAGGAAGTAAAGGGGATCACCGGCATTCTCGAATTGGTAGATCCGGCTGTGTTCGAGGAAACGGCTGACGATGCTGCGTACTTCGATATTTTCACTGACCCCGGGTAGGCCTGGTCGGAGGGCACAGATTCCGCGGACGAGTAAGCGTACCGGCACTCCGGCGCGGGAGGCCCGGTAGAGGGCCTCGATGATTTCCTCTTGCACGAGGGAATTGAGCTTAGCAAAAATTCCGGAGGAGCGCCCCGCTCGAGCGTTCTCGATTTCCTTGTCGATCAATTGGAGGATTTGCCGGTGCAGATGCCAGGGCGCGACTAAGAGTTTGTTTTGGGCTGGGAGGAGGGAGACTCCTGTCACCGTATTGAAGAGGTTGGCAACGTCCTCGGTGATTTCCGGTCGGGCGGTGAAGTAGCTTAGGTCGGTGTAAAGGCGTGCCGTGGATGGGTGGTAGTTTCCCGTGCCCAGATGCACGTAACGGCGGATGCCGTCGTACTCCTTGCGTACCACCATGGCCATCTTGGCGTGGGTCTTCAGGCCAGCTACCCCATAAACGACATCGACGCCGGCCTCTCGGAGTTGGCGGGCCCACTTGATGTTGGCCGCCTCATCGAAGCGAGCCTTCAATTCGATGGCGACCACTACTTGTTTGCCTTGGCGCGAGGCCTCGACCAGCAGAGGGATTAGGGGTGAATCCAAGCTAGTGCGGTAGAGGGTCTGCTTGATCGCTAGCACCTGCGGGTCTTCGGCTGCTTGTCCGACAAAATCTAGAACGGTCTGAAAGCTGTCGTAGGGATGGTGAAGAAGGATATCCCCCCGCCGAATATGGGAGAAAATATCGTGCTCTTCCCCGAGCCCGACCACGGTCACGGGGGTGAAACGCTTGAATTTGAGGTCCGGTCGATCGAGCCCACTGGCAATCGGCATGAGCCGGACGAGATTGATCGGGGATTCGGCGCGGTAGACGTCGTCGGCCTCGAGATTGAAGATCTCACAGAGGCGACCGGTTAGTTCCTCCGGACAATCCTCGGGAATTTCCAGTCGGACCGCCTTGCCTCGGTTAAGTTTGCGTAACTCCTCCTCGATGGCACGGAGGAGGTTGCGTGACTCCTCCTCATCGAAGTAGAGGTTGCTATTGCGGGTGATGCGAAACATGTGGGCCCCGCGAACCTTGTAACCGTGAAAAAGCTGCCCCACATGCGCTTGGATAAGGTTTCCTAGAAATATAAAGTCTTCACTTTCCTGCCCGTCTTTTTTGGGAAAGGGGAGGACGCGCGGGAGAATGCGAGGGATCTGCACCACCGCGAGGTCGGTCGTAAGATCCTTGCCCTCCAACTCAACGATGAGGTTGAGGCTTTTATTCAGCAGCTGGGGAAAGGGATGAGCCGGATCAATGGCCAAGGGGGTGAGGACGGGAAAAATTTGCTCCTCGAAGTACTTTTCGAAATACTCGCGCTCTGCCTCCGGTACTTCGGGGTAGTGGTGGAAACGGATGCCGTTTTCGTCTAATTGCGGTTTGATCTGCTCCCGCCAGCAGGTGTACTGGTCGGCCACGAGTCGGCGTACCCTTTTGGAGATGGCGGAGAGTTGCTGGGCCGCGCTCAAGCCATCTGGTCCAGTCGAATGTGAGCCAGCTTGGAGGACCTGTTTCAGTCCCGCTACCCGTACTTCAAAAAATTCATCAAGGTTGGAGGAAACGATGCAGAGAAATTTGAGCCGTTCCAACACCGGGACAGAGGAATCCCGAGCCTGGTCGAGCACCCTCTGGTTGAACTCAAGCCAACCCAGTTCACGGTTGATGTAAAATTTGGGTTGGGACAGCTCCATGATTAGTTCTCCATTTTGATCTCGGTGCTCTTAAGTTCAAGCGAAAGGCGAGAGGTAGCTTTGCCGTCCTCGGCCCTATGTTATAAGGTATTCCAATGAACAGGGTTCTTTTTCAATTTGGCCTGTCTGTCTTTTTGGCCATCTCCGCCCCAGCCCAATCGCCTGCGAGGGCCTTGGGTGATGCTTTTGCCGATGTCTACGAGAAAACCGCTCCGAGTGTTGTTGTACTCGAGGTGGTTCGCCGCGAGGAGGGTGAGCCGTCCGGCATGTTTGCCTGGGAGCTTCTCTTCCCTGATCGCTCCCGCAGGTCGCCAGAGCAAACCGAGGAAAGCGAGGCGTCTGGCTTCATCATCCGCGAGGACGGCTATATTTTGACCAACGCTCATGTTATCGCGGGGGCCGATGCCGAAGATGGAGTAATCGCTCGCCGCCAAAATGGGAGCCGTTTGCCACTCAAAATTGTCGGGATCGACGACAAGACCGACCTCGCGGTTCTCAAAGCCGATGTTGAGGGTTTGCCCGCGGTGGAGTGGGGCGACAGCAGTTTGGTGCGGGTGGGAGAATTTGTCTGCGGTATCGGCGCTCCCTTTGAACTCGACTACACCCTCACCGTCGGGGTGCTTAGCGCCAAAGGAAGAAGTAATCTGACCAGCACCGTCTACGAAGACTATCTCCAAACTGATGCGGCGATTAATCCGGGCAACAGTGGCGGTCCTCTCTGCGATATCGACGGCCGGGTCGTCGGGGTCAACACCCTGATCAATGGGCTGAGCCGAGGCCTGAGCTTCGCCATTCCTTCCAACCTGGCACGCACGGTCAGCGCTGAGTTGATCGCCCATGGTCGGGTGGCGCGGCCTTGGTTGGGAATCCGCATTGAGACCCTCTCCCAGAATCCCGCGCTGCAAAAAATCATGGGACGGGACAATGGGGTTTTGGTGCGTTCGATCGAAGAGGATGCCCCGGCTTCTCGGAGCGTGCTTCAACCCGCCGATGTCATTGTCGAGGTGGACGGCCAGCCGGTCCTGACAGCGCGAGAATTGCAGCAGATGATTTTGGGGAAAAAGATTGGGCAGGAGGTGCGTCTCAGAGTCTGGCGGCGAGGAGTTCGGGACGGTGCTTATGAGACCGTTTCGGTCACGACCGAGGAGTTGCCCTCCTCGCCCGCCGTGGCCACCGCTCCCTTTCGTCCCCCTCCTCCCAATGGAAAAGGCGAGAGGGATCAACTCGGAGTCCTCGGTCTCGGGTTGCAAAATCTTCCGGACGCCGTGGCCAAGGCCCTCGGTTTGGCCACCAATGGGGTGATTGTCACCAACGTGGAGCAAGGCAGCCCGGCAGAGCTAGCCGGTTTGCAGCGGCGGGATGTGGTCACAGCCATCGGATCCTATCCGGTGGAGGACAAGGAGTCTTTTCTCGCGGCCCTGGCTAGCCTGGAGGCGGATGAAGCCGCCGTTCTCTTGGTGGAACGCCAGGGAAAAAAGACCTACGCCATCCTCAAGGAATGAGCTTGGTCCCGGGGTTCTCTCTCCGGACTGTCTTAGCCAAGGGCCCGCTGCAGGGCGGCGCAGGCTTCCTCTGGATCGATGCCGGTCATGCAACGAAAGTCGATGGGACAGGTGCGAAGGAAGCAGGGACTGCAATCAACCTGATGGCGCAGGATCTGGTGAAAATCACCGAGCGGGGCGGTCAGTTCTGGCTCGGTCGATCCGAAGATTGCCACGGTTGGTACCCCGAGAAAGGCCGCCAGATGCATCGTACCAGTATCATTAGTTAAAAGGGCATCGCAGGCCTTGAGTTCATCGATCAGTTGGTCCAGCGAGGTCCGTCCGATGCGGTTTTCTACGGGAAAAGGGCAGGCCTCGGTAATGGTCTGGCCAGCGGCACGGTCACCGGCTACCCCGAAGAGGACCCACTCGGCGGGGCGGATGGCTTGAAATTTTCCCATGGCAGCGGCGAAGCGTTCTGCTGGCCACCGTTTGGCCGCTCCATACTCTGCTCCGGGGCAGATGCCGATGCGCGGGGGCCCTTGGGATATTTTGGTCTGTTTCAGGAAAGTCGGACCATGCTCTGGCAAAGGAGCCCCGCACCAATGAACCAAGCGCAGGTATCGGTTGGCTTGGTGGCCTCCCGATTCTGGGGTGAAGCCGGGCGTTTGGCCTAGGAGTCTCTTGCGGGAGTGCCCCGGATATCCGGCAATCCGCCCGACCCGCAGGGCCTTAGCTTCGAGGGCGGCCCGGAGGGAATTGGGAAAAAGGATGGCGGCATCGAAGGACTGCCGCACCCGCCGTCCGAGGCGCCAAGGTGATTCGCCAGGAGCGATTTCCAGCACCTCGTCGACCGCAGCCACCCGCTGCCAAAGTGCGGCCAGCTTGGCTGGTGCTAGGACCGTGAGATGGAGGTCGGGGCGGGCTTTTTTGCAGGCCTCCACCGCCGGGATACTCATGACGGCATCGCCGAGCCAGTTGCTCGATCGCAAGAGAACACGGAAAGGGGCGAGATCTTTGCCCGTCTGGTTCGGCGGGAGGTAGAAGCCACGTTTGCTCCGTCCCCCGAGGAAACGTGGCAGCGGGGTTTTCCAGCGATTGTGAACCCAGAACCAGTCGGGCGGTGAAAAAGTGATTTGTTCTTCGAGGGTGCGATTGAGTTGGTAGGTCAGCTCCTTGGCCGAATGGTTTTCCGGTTCGACCGGGGGCTCGATTTGGCAACGCCAGCGGGCCACCCCGGTGGTGTGGATGGCCACGGAAATGAGGGGAGCCCCGGTGCGCTTGGAGAGGGTGGGGGCCAACATGGAAGTCGAGGCCAATTTGTTGAAAAGTGGAGTCCAAATACCACTGTCCCCAGCGTGCTGATCGATCAGGATAGCGAGAATTCCTCCCCGTTCGACCAAGTTGACCGCTCCAAGGTAGCCCCGCCGGCGATCGAAGGTTTGCAGGCCAAGCCGCCGCCGGTCGCGGTCGATCAGTTTGTTGAGGTGCTGGTTGCGCTGCGACTGGAAGATAGCACCGACCGGGACATCCCGTACTCGTCCGATCAATTGAGCGTAAAGTTCCCAATTGCCGATATGATTGATCGCCATGACCACGCCCTTCTGGCGGTCGAGAGTCTGGCGAAGATGGGAAAAACCGATCATCTCGACCCGCGCTTGCACCGCCTCTTCGGGCATGCGGGCGAGGCGGGGAGCGCTCAGCAGATTGCTCCCAAGGGTCTGAAAATGCTGCCGGGTCATCCGGCGAAGTTTTTCCTCTGTCAGGCTCTGGCCAAGCGCCACCCGAATATTGTGGCGTGCCAGACGGCGGTATTTGGGCAAAATGATCCAAGTAAAGAAGCCCAGCGCTTTCCCTAGTCGAAAGACCACTCCCAAGGGCAGCCGTCCAAGGATGGCCAGCAAACTAACAATCAATAAATAGATCAGATAATCCATGGAAAGAAGGCAAGTTAGTCGGATGATGGAGGGGGCGGAAGATTTTCGTCCTATTCTGCCAGGAGGCACTATTGGAATGATTGGCGGTGGTCAGCTGGGAAGAATGTTTGGCTTGGCCGCTCGCCGCATGGGCTACCGCGTCCACACCTTTGAACCCTCACCGGATAGCCCTTCGGGTCAAATCAGTGATCTGCAGGTTCGTTCTGACTACGATGATGTAGCGTCCTTGGAGACCTTTGTCCATGCGGTGGATGTGGTTACCTTCGAGTTTGAAAACATCCCCTCGGCCTCTTTGGAGGCGGTGGCCGCTCTTCGTCCGGTGCGTCCGCGTCCCCAAGTGCTGCACCTTTGCCAGAACCGGGCCCGGGAGAAAGAATTTCTCACCCGCCATGGCTTCCCTTGCGCTCGTTACACTCTGGTGAGCTCGGCCGCCGAGGCGGCGGTTGCTGCGGCCGCCACCGGCTTTCCCTGCGTTCTCAAAACAGCCGATTTTGGCTACGATGGCAAAGGCCAAGCCAAGCTAGAAAGCGCCGCCGAGGCGGCGGAGGCATGGGTCAGGTTGGCCGCTCCCCGTGCCGTCATCGAGGAATGGATTGATTTCTCTTGTGAGATTTCGGTGGTCTGCGCCCGGGATATTTCGGGACGGGTGGAGTGTTTTCCTGCGGCGGAAAACTTGCATCGGCACCATATTCTCAACCGTTCGGTGGTGCCTGCCCGAGTCGATGTCTCGGTTACTAAGGAAGCAGAGCTTCTGGCGGTGCGCTTGGCCCGTGCCCTCGAGGTGATTGGACTGCTCGCCGTAGAATTTTTTGTCCGGCGCGACGGAACCCTGCTGGTGAACGAGCTGGCTCCCCGTCCGCACAATTCTGGACACTTCACCCAAGATGCTTCGGTGACCAGTCAGTTCGAGCAGCAGGTGCGGGCGGTTTGTGGACTGCCCCTAGGATCTTCCCGAGCGCTTTCAGCCGCCGTCATGGTCAACTTATTGGGCGAGGCTTGGGAAGACGGGGAACCGGATTGGGCATCACTTCTCTCTGACCCCGAGGTAAAGCTCCACCTCTACGGTAAGGGTGAGGCCCGTCCGGGACGCAAGATGGGACACTTCTGTGTCCTCAAGCCTTCGGCGGAAGAGGCTTGGAAGGCAGCCGACGAGGCAGAGGCTCGTCTCTTTGGGCGTGCCGCAGGTGGTGGGCCGCTCTAATTTTCGGAACCATGGATGCAAAAGTCTACCGTGATCCCCAACGGACCCGCATCCTTTTCGGTGGTATTGTGGTGGCGATGCTTGTCCTCGGGATCATCATCTGGGGCACTCTTTCGCTTGACCGGCAGAACCGAAGCAGTGGGTCTTTCACCGGAAAAGTCATCGCGAAAGAGTTTACCCCCGAACCGGCGAGGGAGATCACCGTCGGCCGTGGTGGTCTCCAGAGCACTCGGATTGAAGGAGAGTATCTGCTCAAGGTGGAAACACCCAACGCTTCGCGGGTTTACAATGTCTGGGTTGATCGATCAGTTTACCTAGAGTACGAAGTAGGCAGTTCCTATTACGTCATCCCTACCCCTTGAAGACGGACGAAGATCGAACGCCGGACGACTTGGGTTGTCTGTTCTTGGAGTGAAATAGACGGCAGGGTATTCCACCGCGAAAAATAATAATTTTATGAGTCAATCAACGCATGAACTGAATGAAGAGGTGCAGCGCAGCAGCCATTGGGTGCAACCGCTGTTTGCCGAAGTAGGCAAAGTGGTAGTGGGTCAAAAGGTGCTGGTCGAGCGGCTAATCATGGGTCTCTTGACCAATGGTCATGTTCTCCTCGAGGGTGTCCCAGGGCTGGCCAAAACTCTAACGGTGCGGACTCTGGCCTCGTGTCTCCACACCGGGTTTGCCCGACTGCAATTTACTCCGGATCTTTTGCCGGCTGACCTGATCGGTACCCTGATCTACAATCCGCGTGACGGTGAGTTCACAACCAAGCTGGGCCCGATCTTCTCCAATCTTATTCTGGCTGATGAAATCAACCGTGCTCCTGCCAAAGTGCAAAGCGCTCTGCTTGAGGCGATGCAAGAGCGGCAGGTCACGATTAGCGACGAGACTTACAAATTGCCCGATCCTTTTCTTGTTCTTGCCACCCAAAACCCGCTGGAGCAGGAGGGGACCTATCCCCTGCCGGAAGCCCAGGTCGACCGCTTCATGCTGCATGTTGAGGTAGGTTATCCAACGCGCGATGAAGAGCGGCGCATCATGGAACG
>CAXMPH010000005.1:17635-18034 GCA_964195055.1 uncultured Chthoniobacterales bacterium
TCAACACCTTGGTGCGTCCCGAGGACATCATTGCCTCGCGCTCCCTCGTTAACGAAATTTATGTCGACGACCGGGTCAAGGACTACGTTGTCGACATTGTCTGGGCCAGCCGCCAACCCGAGGCACACGGACTCAAACTCGATGGCATGATCCGCTATGGGGCCTCCCCCCGTGCCACCATTTACATGACCTTGGCAGCCAAGGCCCATGCCTTCCTCAATGGTCGCGGATACGTCACTCCTCAGGATGTCAAATCGGTTGGCCTCGATGTTCTTCGCCACCGCATTGCCGTGAGCTACGAGGCCGAGGCCGAAGAGATGACCAGCGAGATGATCATCGAACAAATCTTTGCCGGATTGCCGGTGCCCTGAGGGTTAACCCCACTCTGAATCGCGACCA
>CAXMPH010000006.1:0-12048 GCA_964195055.1 uncultured Chthoniobacterales bacterium
CAGTCGGTACGCCAAGACAGCCTCGATTGACCCGCTCAACTTTGGACTGACCGGGTTAGATCGAGTTAATCTCCAGTTTCTTGGTTAGGGGGTGCCGATAAAGAGTGGCGGTGTGCCCGACTTGAAGAACCAAGCGCGACCTCGTCAGGGTTGCTAGCTCAGCCGAAAGCTTTTTCCGCTCCGATTTATGGTCGGTGAAGCGAACTTTGACCAAGCTGTGAGCAGAAAGTGCTTCGTCGAGAGCCGTGATCAAAGCATCGACCGCGCCCTTATGGCCGAGGTGGATGGCGGGCTTGAGCTTCTGGGCGCGTGCTTTGAGTTCACCAAGGGATGGAGTGGTCATAGACAGTGTTTACTCTCCCAAGCCTTGGGACGCCACCTTGGTTCCTCCCGACGTCCAAAATAGAGCAGGTAATTTAAAGCTAGGGGGCGTTTCTGAATTAAAGTTGCTGCGCTAAAAACTCGATACTTTTCCGACCATTCGCCTCCCTGGGGCAATTTCAGCGATGGAGGCTTTAGGGTGATTTATCATCGCCCCTCAAATGAGGGATGACCAAATGGCGGCCGGCTGCTTAACTTTATTCATTCTTGGTTGTAAAGGGATTCGACAGGGTCTTTAATCCCCAGCTTCCCAAGAATGTTACTCACTGAACAAAATAGAGATAAATTCTCAACATTATGAAAAATACAACATCCCACCCGAACAATCCCCACATTCTTTGCCGCGGAAAACGCTCGCATGGCCGGCTTAGCCTTGCCTCTGTTTCTTTTTTGTTTGCTACCCTGTTTCTGGCTCCAGCCCAGTCACAGACTACAGTCTATGCGGAAGCCGAGGACGGATTCCTTGAAGCCCGAGATGGAGTGCCTTTCCCTTCGGAATGGCCTGTAGTCCATAGCGACACTTACGGTTCTTGGACAGGGAACATGGGTGAGTGGTATGGTGCCGGACTAACCGTGGTAGTAATCCCCTTCCAACTGCCTGATGTTGGTCTTGTCTCAGATCCGTTCACCTCTGCCTCATTTGAGGCCAATATTTATCAAATGGGTGCAGCTACAGTGACCGATATTGATCTCTATGGATTAGAGCGACGTGCCGCTTCAACCATTTTACCCAGTGACTGGTACATCGGCAGTGAGACGGATACCACCCCTGGAACTGTCCTCCTGCAAGATGGCTGGTTGACTCCGTCAACTACCCTAGGTCGGCTTTCCACCAGCTCGGATGCGAATACCAAATTGTTGAGTTATCTCAACAACAACTATGGCGGGGGTGCAGGTGCCGGCGAATATGTTTTCCTCCGCGGCAGCTACGCCTCCCCCAACATGGCCGCCGGATGGGATGCTTACAATATGACAATGAGGGAAGCCGGCGGGGCTCCTAACGTCGACTACCCTGCTATCACTGTGACTTCTCCTGTACCAGAGCCCGCTACCGTGGGTTTGCTTGGCTTGGGATCCCTCGTCCTCCTAGGTCACTTAGTCCGTCGTCGGATGACGCGGGACTAATCATCTCTCCCTAGTTTTACCAAAGCCCGGTTCGATCCTGTAGGTCGTGCCGGGTTTTTTTGTCCAGGGTGGCCTTCTCCATCTGCTGACTTTTAGAGTGGTAGGGCTCTTAGGGTCTCGCTTCGACCACCAGCTGAGAAGGAGCCTTCCGGGAGGGGGACGGATGATACCGCGCTCGAGGCCGGCCGTGACCGCCTCGGTTCGGTCGCCGACCGGCAGTTTGCCGAGAATGTTCTTCATCTGGTCTTTGACGGGGTGCTCCGAGATCCGCAAGGAATCCGCGATGAGTTTATGGGGAAGCCTTTTCCATATCTCACCCAGCACCTCGACTTCTCGCCGCAACCGCTATTGGAGGGGCTCGCGTGAGTCAAGTCTCTCAGCGACTACGACCTCGGAGAGGGGGCGACCTGAGTTTTAGGCGGAACCCCGTGCCTTAGAGGGTCCCTCAAGGACTTAATTCCATGGTGCTAGCCAAAGAACAGAGCTGCCTCCGATGGCTAAATGGCCATCGAGGAATCCGGGGCAGTTCTTGGAGCTTAGCCGCCGCCGCGCTGCACCCGCTTCTGAGACAACCAGCGCCTTCTTCGATCACAATTCGACCGAGGTGCTCTGGTCTGCTGACTGCGCCAAAATCAAAAAAGCTACCCTTGGCTGCGGCGCAAAAAGAACCCCGCCACGAGCATCATCAGCCCGACCATGGCCGCACCCTCGTTGCCAAAAAAATGCGGAGGCAAGGCAAAGATGTCGTCCGGAATAAAGTCGAGCAGGACAAGACCAAACGAGAAAAATCCCAAAACAATCAGGACATTCCCCACCAGCCGCGCATGGCCTCGCCCATCAAAATCTTCCATCCCGAAATTGGGCCATCCCGCGCCTCGAAATTCAATCAAAATAAAGTTTGCCCCTTCACTTATATCTCCACAAAATATGCCCTATGGAATCCCTTCAATCGCTAAGTCCGGGTCACTATAGCTTAGTCTACAACATACTGAGTTTGACCATTGCTGCCATGGGAGCCTCAACCGTGTTCTTCTTTTTGTCACGCGGTTCGGTCCTCCCCAAATACCGTCCGGCTCTTATCGTTTCGGGCCTCGTCACCCTCATTGCCTGCTACCATTACTTCCGCATCTTCGATAGTTGGAGTGGTGCCTTTGTCTTTGGCGGCTCGGGGGATTATACCGCCTCTGGCGAACCCTTCAACGATGCCTACCGCTACGTTGACTGGTTGCTCACGGTGCCACTGCTTCTCGTCGAGCTCGTCGCCGTACTGGCTCTTCCCAAGGGGACGACCCGTTCGCTGCTCACCCGCCTAGTCATCGCTGCCCTTCTCATGATCGGCTTCGGCTATCCTGGAGAAATTTCCGCCGATAATAGCGCCCGCTGGTTCTGGTGGTCCTTTAGCATGATTCCATTCCTCTACATCATGTACGTCCTCTGGATTGAGCTCTCCAAATCTTTGGTCCACCAACCTGCAGCGGTCCGTGGACTGATCAGCGGAGCCCGTGGACTCATTCTCGTGAGTTGGGCCTTCTATCCGATCGCCTTCATGCTCCCGATGCTTGGCTTCGGCGCCCCCGGCTCGATCAACATCGGTCTCCAGGTCGGCTACAGCATCGCTGACATCGTGTCCAAGTGTGGCCTCGGTCTTTACGTCTACTTCATCGCCCGCGCCAAGTCGGCCGAAGAAGATCCGTCGTACGCCTCGGCCTCGCACTAGGAGCTAACGCTTAATCTCACCGCGGCCGGGGCCCCAAAGCCCCGGCCGCTTTTTTCTCCTTCCTTTGAGTCTTCCAAGTCTGCGCCCTCTTTCCATGCCTTTCCCCCGGCCCGACAAACTCCCTCATTGCGATAACCTCGCCCTTGTCGAACAACTTCTAAGCGACGCCACCTGCACCCCTGGCCGCCTTGGCCAAGCCGCCAAATATCTGCTCGAGCGCCCTGGCAAACGTGTCCGCGCTCGCCTCTGCCTCAACCTCTCTACCAGCCTGCACGTCCCGCCCGAGCACGGCATCGCCCTGGCCGCCGCCGTCGAACTTCTCCACAACGCCTCCCTCGTCCTCGATGACGTACAAGACGATGACGAAATGCGGCGAGGACGTGCCAGCATCTGGCGGACCTTCGGACGCAGCCAAGCAATCAACCTCGGTACCTTCCTCATTGCCCAGTCTATCTCGCTGGCCGCGCGCCTCCCCGGCATCAGCGTTCTCTTCGCCGCCACCCTGCGTGAGGCCACTGCTGGGCAATCTGCCGAACTCGACTTCCATACCGCTACTCCCAACTTACCCGCCTACGAAAAAATGGCTGAAGCCAAAACTGGCGCCCTCTTTGCCCTCGCGGCGCAGGCCTCCGCCACCCTCGCACGCCTCCCCGACGAACTTGCCGCTACAATCAGCAACTCCTTCGGCCGTCTCGGCGCGGCCTATCAAATCCAAGACGACCTTGCCGACGCCTTAGGGCTGAAAGGCCGGTCCCGCCCCGGCCTCGATCTTCGCGAAGGCAAAGCCAACAGCCTCGTTCTCTTCCACCTCGCCCTCCGTCCCGACGCCCAAGCTGCCCTCCTTGCCTTCCTTCGCGACCCGACCTTGCGCACCGATGAGGCGCAGCTCGACGGGTGGCTCCAACAACTCTTCGCCTCCGGTGCCGTGGCCGACACCCAGAAGCATCTTCATCGTCTGTGCGACGAGATCGCCTCCTCCTCCGCCAAGTTGCCGGCGCCCTTCTCGCCGCACCTCGCCGCTCTCGCCGCCGGTATCCGCGAGCCCGCCATCTTCCAGCGCACTGCGGATGCGAATACCTGCAAGGGTGTTCCATGACTGTCGCATCCTCCTCCACCCACGCCCTCGTTATTGGCTCCGGCTTCGGCGGGCTCGCCGCCGCCCTCCGCCTCCGCGCCCTCGGCCATAAGGTCACTCTGCTCGAACGTCAACCCGACCATGGCGGTCGCGCCCGCGTCTTCCGCCGCGACGGATTTTTCTATGACGCCGGACCAACCGTCCTGACCGCCCCCTTCCTCTTCGATGAGCTCTTCGCCCTCTTTGGTGAAAAACGCGCGGATCACATTGAGTTTCTTCCGGTCAATCCGTGGTATCGCATGATCGACCCCCAAGGTCGCACCTTCGACTACGGGGGAACAGTCGAGGACACCCTGCGCCAAATTGCCAAATTCAACCCCCTCGATCAGCGCGGCTACCTCCAACTCCTCGAGAAATCCCGCCGTCTTTATGACACGGGATTCACTAAGCTCGCCGCCGAGCCCTTCAGCTCGCTCACGGACATGATCCGCATCCTCCCCGACCTAGTCCGCCTCCGCGGTGACCGCACGGTTTACGATCTGGTCTGCTCCCACCTGCGAGATCCTTCGCTGCGCATGTTCTTCAGTATCCAACCGCTACTCGTCGGGGGGAATCCCTTCGATACCTCCTGCCTCTACTCGCTCATCCACTACCTCGAGCGCGAGTGGGGAGTCTGGTTCCCCCGCGGCGGCACAGGCGCCCTCGTTGAAGCCCTTCTCGCCCTCGGACGTCGCCACGGGGTCCACTTCCGCCATGACGCCACCGTTGAAGAAATTCTCCTCCACCATGGACACGCCGCTGGGGTACGCCTTGCCGGCGGCGAGCAGATCGACGCTGACCTCGTTGTAGCCAACGCCGACCCGCCCACCGTCTACCGTCAACTCATCCCCGCCATCCACCGGCGCAAGTGGACCGATCAAAAGCTGGCCACCCGCAAATATTCCATGGGGCTGTTCGTCCTCTACTTCGCCACCAACCGCCGCTACGAGGACGTCGCCCATCACACCATCCTCTTCGGTCCCCGCTACCGCGGACTCCTCGACGACATCTTCAAGCGCGGTATCATTGCCGACGACTTCAGCCTCTACCTCCACCGCCCCACCGCCACCGATTCGTCCATGGCACCCGAAGGGCACGACACCTTCTACGTCCTCTCCCCAGTCCCCAACCTCCAGCACAACATCAATTGGGATAGCGAGGGTCCCCGCTACGCCCAGCGCATTCTCGATCACCTCCAAAAAAGCATTCTTCCTGGCCTCGAGCAGCACCTCGTCTCCCAATTTCACATCGCCCCGCCCTATTTCCGCGATACCCTCCTGACCACGCACGGAACCGGTTTCTCCATCGCTCCCACTCTGACGCAGTCCGCGTGGTTCCGCTTTCACAATCAAAGCGAAGATGTCCCCGGGCTCTACTTTGTCGGCGCCGGCACCCACCCCGGGGCTGGCATGCCCGGCGTCTTGAGCTCCGCCAAAGTCGTGGAAAATATCCTCCGCCGCGCCGTATAAGGTCTTCCCCTCTGCCTCCCTTGCCCTTGAAAATTCCGTCGTCACCGTGAGCACTCCCGAAGAACTCCTCGCCCGCGCTGGTAAAAGTTTTCATCTCGCTGGAAAATTTCTCCCAGTCGACCGCCGCGCTGCCGCCACCCGGCTCTATGCCTTCTGCCGCGGACTCGACGACCTTGCTGACGACAGCGGTGACGCCGCCCAGATCGAAAAGGTCGCCGCTGCACTTGAAAACAACGATCCTTCCCACCCCCTCGCCGCCCTCTATCTCTCCCTCGAGAGCAACCATCCCACCCCCGCCATCGTTCTTGCCCGCGCTCTGCGCGACGACACCGGCTCTACCCTCATCCCCGACGAACGTGCTCTCCTCCGTTATTGTCACGGCGTGGCCGGCACGGTCGGGCTCATGATGGCCCACGTTCTGGGGGCTGCCGATCCCGCCGCCGCTTACCACGCCATCGACCTCGGTATTGCCCTCCAGCTGACCAACATCGCCCGCGACACCCGCGAAGATGCCGACCAAGGCCGTCGCTACCTCCCCGCCAGTTGGATCAACCTTTCACCCTCCTCCATCCGCGCGTCTTCCGAAGACGTCCACCAAGCCGCCCTCCGCTGCCTCGCCTTGGCCGAGCCTTACTACGCCAGCGGCCTCGCCGGCCTTGCCTATCTCCCTCAAGAATCTCGGCGCGGCATCCTCATCGCTGCCAAAGTTTACCGCGAAATCGGCAAGGAACTCCGCCGCCAAGGCCCGCACCGCCCATCGGACCGTGTCGTAGTTCCTTCTTGGCGCAAAGCTACCCTTGTCGTCCAAGCATTCCTCCAACTCTCCCCTCGGAGCACGCCTCAACTGCGGCATGATGCCAACCTCCACCACCACCTCGGCGGACTTGTTGGCGTTCACCTATGACACGCCCTGGTAGCGGCGCCGCCACTGGGGATAGCGGCGCTACCTACGACCTCGCCTTCGCCGGTGCCGGCCTCGCCGCCATCAGTCTCGCCGTCCGTCTCACCGACCTCCCCAGTCCCCCGCGCATCATCCTCGTCGACCCGCGTTCAGAATTCCCACACGACCGCACTTGGTGTCACTGGCAACTGCATCAAACCCCTTTCGACTCCGCCATCACCCACCGCTGGCACAACTGGCTTGTCCGTACTTCTTCGGTAGGGGCCGGGGCGCCTCGCCGAGACGTCCGCACCCCCTACGTCCGCATCCCCTCCGACCAACTTTACAAAATCGCCCTGGAAAAACTTTCCGCTTCCCCGCACGTCACCCTCCTCCATGGCGTCTCCGTCGACACCATTGAACACCACTCTGCCCGCACCACCCTTCATCTCTCCGACGGACAGCAAATCACGGCAGCTTGGACCTTCGACAGCCGCCCGCCGGAGAAGACCGACAGCCCGTGGCGCCAAATTTTCCGCGGACTCGAACTCCATTCCCCTGAGGCAAACATCGACACCCAAACCGTCACCCTCATGGACTTCCAGTCCGCTGGCCCCGAAGGAATCCGTTTTTACTACGTCCTTCCTCTCGACCCCCACACCGCCCTCATCGAAGACACCTGGCTCGCTCCATCAGGTAAAAGCCCCACCTTCAACGAGGAAGAAATCATCAGCTACGCCCGAAAAAATCTTTCCGCCACCCCATGGAGGGTGATCCATCGCGAAGAAGGCAATCTCCCCATGGGCTTTCTCCCCTCCTCGCCATCTCCGGTTAAAATAAAAAACCGCATCATCCCCTGGGGCACCGCAGCTGGTGCCGTCCGCGCCTCCTCCGGTTACGCCTTCTCCCGTATCCAACGCACCAGCGAGGCAATGGCGCGCTACTGGTCGCAGCACCATCGCCCCGATCCCGCCAGCTCGCACCAATCCAAACTCCTTGCCTGGATGGACCGCGTCTTCCTCCGCGCCATGACCCGCCACCCCGAACGCGTTCCCCAATATTTTACCCGTCTCTTCGACCGCGTTCCGCCAGAAGTTCTCCTCCGCTTCCTTGAGTCGGAACCCCGCCTCACCGATATTCTGCAAGTCATGCGCGCCCTGCCATCCGCCCCCTTTCTCGCCGCTGCCTTCCGATGAACACTTGGTTCCCCACCTTCCACCGCCGCCACACCAGAGTGGTCGTCATCCTCCTCGGCCTCGCCCTTCTTGCCTCACCTTTTCTTCCCGTCTTTTCTTTTTCTTTCCAACTCACCCTCCTCGCTGCCGCCGTTGCTCTTTTCGGCCTTCCGCACGGCGCCCTCGATCTTGCACTCGTCCAGGGCGCCTCTGGCGGATCATGGTGTGCCCTCGTCGCCGCCATCGCCGTCTACCTCGTTGTCTCCGCTGCCGTCCTTACTCTCTGGCTGACCGCCCCGGTGGTTGCTCTCTTCGCTTTTCTCGCCGTCGCTATCATCCACTTCGGCCTTGGCGACACTGAAGATCTGCAGGGATTCCAACGCGCCTTCGAGGTCGTTGCCCGCGGCGGCTTCGTCGGTATCGCCCCGCTCGTCTTCCACCCGCAAACCACAAGCAACCTCTTTGCCCTCCTCGTCAAACCCAGTGCCACCGCCGGGCTCGATAGCACCATCAACACCATCATGCCAGCCACCGGATGGCTCTGGGCCGGTTGCCTCCTTGTCGCCATCCTCTGGCGCGTCCGGCAAGGCGCTCCAGGGTGGCTCCCCGCCAGCGCCGAACTCCTCCTCACCACCGCCGTCTTCGCTGTCTTTCATCCGCTGGCTGCGTTTCTCCTCTACTTTTGCTTTGTCCATTCGGTGCGCCATATTGCCGACCTCGGTGCCGCCCGCTTCCCCGAGTCTTCCGCCTGCGCCCTCCGTTGGCTTCTTCTTGAGAGCCTCCCCTTCGCCGCCGCCACAGTTCTCCTCGCTGGCGGCGCTTGGTTTTTTTTCGCGCGCGCTCTCGATTTCAACGAAGCCTTGCTCCGGGTTATCTTCTGGGGACTGAGCGCGCTGACCATGCCCCACATGATCCTCACCGCGTGGTGGCACCGCCGCGGTGACCCCCAACCTGGTGACCTTTTCGCCCGTCATATTTGAAGTCGTCCACTGCTGAGAAGGCGCCTCATGGGAGGGAAGGTAAGGTAGGTCTACTTTTTGGGGGGTGCTTTGGGGGCGGCTCGCTAGGAGGGGAGCCGGATGATGCCGCGCTCGAGGCCGGCCGTGACCGCCTCGGTTCGGTCGCCTACCTGCAGCTTGCCGAGAACATTCTTCACGTGGTCTTTCACGGTGTGTTCCGAGATCCCCAAGGAATCAGCGATGAGCTTATTGGGAAGCCCTTTGGACATTTCACCCAGCACCTCGACTTCTCGCCGGGTCAGTTGTTCGAAGGACTTGCGCGAGGCCAGTTTCCTAGCTACTTCTGCCGGAACCCAGCGCTCTCCGGCCGAGACGGCCCGCAGGGCGGGAATGAGTTCCTCCCCGGTGGAGCGCTTTAAAACGTAACCGTTTGCCCCAGCTTCGAGGGCCCGGCGGATATCCGCATCGCCGTCATGGGCGGTCAGCATGAGGATTTTTATGGAGGGGAATTTCTTGCGGATGTCTATGGTGGCCTCAATGCCATCTTGAAAAGGCATACGTGAGTCGATGAGGACAAGATCGGGTTTGTGGGTGGCGCATAACTCTACCGCTTCTATCCCGTTTTCGGCTTCGGCCACGATCTTCATATCCGGCTCGGTGCTGACTAGGGCGATAAGGCCGATACGGACGATATAATGATCGTCGGCAATGAGGATGCGGATTTTAGGGGAGGAGCTCATAGATGAGGATGTTGGGGGGATGGCCAGACTTTATTTTAGGAACTGTCTAGGGGGATTTTAATTTCGATTTGGGTTCCTCGGCCTCTTGAGCTGGTAATCTCGAGAGTGCCTCGGAGGCGCTTGGCTCGCTCGGACATCCCCAGCAGGCCAAAATGACCTTCTTTGGCCCCCATGGCCTGGTCAGGAGAGAATCCACGCCCGTTGTCGGTGATGACTAAAATGACCGCATCTCTTTTAAAATTGAGACCGAGTTCTACTTTTGAGGCTTCGGCGTGTTTGATCACATTGTTGACTGCCTCCCTGCTGATGCGGAGTAGATTTTCCTCCACTACTTCAGGGAGAGGGCAAACTTGGCCGCTGGTTTTGAGGGTAACCTGCACTTCCGTACCTTGAAGGGTCTCCCGGGCGCTTAGCTCCATCGCTCCAGCTAGGTTGAACTCTTCCAACTCCCGCGAGCGCAGATCCCAGATAGATTGGCGCAGCTCGGCATGGCTACGTCTCATGAGGTTTTTCGCCAGCTTCAAAGGGGGGAGCGCCGCGGCAGGGTCTTCTTGGTAAAGTTTTGATGCGGTATCCAGTTGGAGGCTGATGCCGGCTAGGCTCTGCTCGGTCGTGTCATGGAGTTCCTGAGCTAAGCGGGTTCGCTCCGCCAAGGTGGCCTTGAAGCGAACCTCGGCTGCCTGACGTTCGTTAACCTCGAATTTCAACTGGTTGGTTCGCTCCTCTACCCTCTGCTCCAAGAGATCATTGGCCTCCTCGAGCTCAACCTGTGCTTCGACTTTGTCTCGCACTACGGTTTTGAGGGTTGAGTTTTTGCGCGAGACCGTAACGATCCAAACAAAGGCAAGGAGGAGAATGACCGAGAGGATGGCCAACCCAAGGAGAAGGCGCCGGGGGGTAATCCAAGAGGGCTGTTCTAGAATACGAACGCTTTCGCTGCGGGTAAGCAGGATTTGGACGGCTTGAATGACTCCAAACTCGTTGAGGTCGAGGAGGCAAATGCCCTCGAGCTCAATAATGCTGCCGAGGGGAAGCATGGCTAATTCATCGTTGGACTCGTTTGCCGGGCCCAAGGCGGTAAAGACATAGGTAGGAGTCTGGACGAGGAGGGTGACCCTCTCTGTTTCAATTTCACCGTCGATTCCGCTTTTGCTTTGCCGGCTGATATCTACCACTTTTCCCTGGAGGGACACCAAGTCTGCATGGTGGTAGGATTCCCTTAGAACTTCGATGGTTACAGGATTTGGTAGCAAGGTTTGGCTTGCTTGTCCTGTTTTGCTAATGACGGCGTCCTCCAAGACGGGAAGGAAAAAATCGTAATCGAGAAATCCCACGGCTTCCACCATCTCACCCGGAGACAAGTTGAAGGCTTGCTGGGTCCTGATGTGTAGTCCTCCAGTTCCGTCGCTAATAAAGAAGTTTTTATCGGTTCTCTGGTGAGTCACGGTCCCGCGAACCCGAACTCTTTTACCATGGACTTCGGATGACCTGTATTTAGCGAGTTGATTGATGGCGACAGGACTCTCGAGAAAAGGATCTCGCAGATCGAGTTTCTCCACCTTGACATCAGTGGCGGTGGGAACAAAGAGCTCCATCCTAATCATTTGTCGTAGTTCTCCCTTGTAGGTTGCTACGGCTGTTCCTTGTAGGCTAACTCTTGCCCCGATGAGGCGATCTGGTTCTTTGATCGCTCCCAAGGGAAGGATAGCCTGAAATCGGTATCCTCCCGAAGTGAGATGGAGCACTTGGGCGAACTCGTCTTTGCGTATGCTCCGTACCGTGCTGGAGATCTTGATGCGCTGGCTGTCTTCATATCCTTCCATGAAGTCTTCCATTTGGATGGGTTTTGCTGCTGGCAGAGGCGCTGTCCCGATCTTTTCCCATTCCGGCTCGGTGATGATCGGAGCAAATCCTCCCGGATGGCTGTACCCTTTAATCCTCACAAGATCGCCCGGCAGGGGAATCCTCTCATCCACATTCTCGACAAAGATACCTGCGGTGGCGTCCTGAACGAAGAAACGTCCCCCCCAATCCGGCTGGGCCACGGTGACCACTCCCTCAATTTCGACAGGGATTCTGGTGTTAGCTCTTTCCTCGGAGAGGGAAAGAACATCCCGAGCCTGTGAGAGTACCTTATCTGCGGCTTGAGTACCTTCTGCCCCAAGACATAAGGCTAAAGTGATAAGGCATGAGGCGAGAAACATCATCGAAAGGTTTCGCGGTTGATAATATTTAGGGTGAGCTTGACCGGTTACTAAAGTCTAGACCGGAACATTGTCCACTGATTTTCAGGGCGCTCACCCGAAAGAGGGATGCCGTTTTTAGAGGCAATGAAGGAGAAACAAAGGAAAAGGCAGAGTTGCCCGAGGGTTTGTCGGCTTTTGTTTGACTCATCTTTTTACCCGTTGCGTCGCCTCATGGGCCCGCGTGGTGCCTTAGGGGGTGCTTCCTGGTTTGCTCCCCGGTGTGCCCGCCAAATCGGGTGGTA
>CAXMPH010000006.1:12065-17395 GCA_964195055.1 uncultured Chthoniobacterales bacterium
TTGGGCTCAAACTCAAGGAGGCCGTGGAAGGGGAAATCCATGGGAGGCAGCTTGCCACCGGAGCGGTCAACCACGGTGGCGGCCGAGGCAACCACCCCACGGTGTTGTCGGACGATCTCAACCGTTTCCATGAGACGTCCACCTCGAGTGACCACATCCTCGATAACAAGAAAGCGTTCCCCAGTTTGGATGGTGAATCCACGACGGAGGACGAGAGTGCCCTCGCTGTCTTTCTCAACAAAGATATGAGGTTTGCCCAGCTGACGCGCGACTTCTTGGCCGACAACCAAGCCCCCAAGGGCGGGGGAGATAACCGTGTCGAAATCTAGGCTGCGGTATTGGTCGGCAATGAAGCCGCAGATTCGTTCGGTCGCCTGGGTGTCGCGGAGAAGAAGGGCGCATTGGAAAAACTCGCGGCTATGGAGGCCGGAGCGAAGGATGAAGTGCCCCTGCAGGAGTGCTCCAGTTTGGTGGAAAAGATTAAGGACTTCTTCTTCGTGCGAGTTCATGGAGTGGGGGCATTGATGAAGGAAAGGTTAGCCCGCTGGCGTTTAAGGAACTCCTCGGCGAGCTGGCGGTAAGCTTGGGATCCTTTGCCATGGGGATCGTGTTCAAAAATGGTGCGTCCAAAGCTGGGGGCCTCGCTCAGCCGGACAGTGCGGGGGATGACGGTGTCGTAGAGAACCTCTTGAAAATGGCCACGCACGTCCCGCACCACCGCCTCGGCCAAGTTGGTGCGGCGGTCGAACATCGTCATAAGAATGCCGGAGAGAGTAAGGTTCGGGTTGGCCCCAGACTCGCGTATCTGGCCCATGACGAACATTAGTTTTCCCAGTCCTTCGAGAGCGTAATATTCGCACTGCACTGGGACGAGAAGTTGGTCCGCCGCCACGAGAGCGTTGCTCATGAGGATGCCGAGAGATGGCGGGCAGTCGAGGATGATGAAGTCGAAGGTAGCGTCGTCGCGGAGGGGTTGGAGGACCCGGCGGATTTGGGCAAGGTGGTCATCCATCCGCGCCACCTCAATTTCTAGGCCAGCTAGATCGATGTCGGCAGCGATGAGTGAAAGGTTGGCTAGTCGGGTGGGGGTGAGGCACATTTTGACTTCCGACGTACCGGTCAAGGGCCCGTAAAGAGTTGGGGGATTTTCTGATTCTGCCGCGAGAGCGCTGGTGGCGTTCCCTTGGGGATCGAGGTCAATGAGGAGGACCCGCTGAGCGAGAGCGGCTAGGCCTGCCGCAAGATTGACCGAGGTTGTAGTTTTTCCGACACCGCCTTTTTGGTTGGCCACCGCAAGAATTTTCATCGAATGAAATTTTTAACCGCAGAGGCTGTCGGGTACACGGAGAAAGGAGTGCTAATTTTTCCCGTAGTAGCTAACGAGGCCATCGACGACTCCGTCGACGTACTCCCGATAAATGCTCTTGCGGGAGATACCATTGATTTTGCGGCTACCCCGGTAGTCTCCTGCTTGCAGACGCTGGTGTACCTCGTGGCTGTTCATGACGTAGGGCTCAAGGTAGATAACAGGGCATTCAAAGAGGCGGTTGGCCAGAAGGTTGCGGGCCCAAATGTAGGGGGAATTTCCCACCGCGATGGCCGCAGGGTTGGCCCTGTAGTCAAAGGGAGGTAGCCCCGTGGCCTGAGCCATGGCGCGGGCGATGTCCTGCGAGATATCTATCTCCTCGGCAAAGGAACGGTTGAGCAATTTAACCATGAGGTTGTGGCGTTGGTCCTCGTAAGAGAGTTCTTCGGCGGAGTAACAACCGCTGACCAGAAGATGAAGGTGGTTGCTCTTAACCAGAGAGGGTCGGGCCGGATTGCCCCAGCCCTCAGCATTAAAGTGGAGGGCCAGAACAAGGTCTGGTTGGATTTTTTTATTAACGTTTTTGGCTCGGGCTCGGATTTCCGCGGTGCGGTAAAAAAGGCGGTTGCTCTCAAGACGAAGGCGGGTGGAATTAACGGTGCGTCCCCGTTGGCGCAGTGAGGCAGCGGCGGCTTTTTTGAGTTTTTCAGGCCGAAGTGAGGTGGCGGGTTTGTCGTTGTGGCGGAGCAGGCTGACCTTGGCACCTCGGCGTTCTAGTTCTTTTTTGAGTCGTCGGGCGGTTAGAAGAGTCATGTCGCCTTCCGCCACAGGTTTGTTCTTCCCGATCTGAAACCAACGCTCCTCCATCTTGGCCCATTCTCCACCGAGATGTCCCGGATCGATGGCTAGCTTGAGCCCTTTCAGGCTGTCTTTCTTGCTCCAGTATCGAGGAATCGGTTCGGCATCTGCTCGATCTTCGGCGAAGTCTAGGCGGAAGGCCGGCCGCCCAGGAGCGGTCTCAACTAGGACATAGTTCTCCTCCAACTTGAAATATTTCTCCGAGGCGCCGCGGGGAGCGTAGATCTCGGTGAGGAGGTATCGGAAGTCTTCCTCGGTGATGGTGCGTTGGAACTTTTCCAGGGACGACCACTGGGGCTTCGGTGCCAGTGGGGAGTGTTTTTGTCCCGGTGCGGCGGCGGCGAGGAGAAGAAGAATAAGGGTGGAGCGGAAGAATTGCATGGCAGCCAATGAGGGGAATCTCTATGCCTTTGAACTCAAAATCAATGATCAGAATACTTTTTTTAGGAGACGTCGTTGGAGAACCCGGGCGCAGAGCACTCTCGGAACGTCTGAGAGAGCTTCAGGACGAACTGGCCGTAGACTTTACTATCATTAACGGGGAGAACGCAGCGGGGGGGCGGGGTATCAGCGGGAAACAGAGTATCGAGCTGCTCAAGGCGGGAGCCACTGTCATTACCACCGGCGACCATGTCTGGGATCAAAGGGATTTACCTTCCTACATCGACAGCGAACCAAGATTGCTGCGGCCCTGTAATTATCCGGCGGGTACGCCCGGCTCCGGTTCGGTGGTGTTGGAGACACCCAAGGGGCCGGTTGCGGTGCTCAGCGTTCGCGGACAAACTTTCCTCAGTCCCCCGCTGGAAGATCCCTTTCGTCGGGCCGCTGAGGAGGTGGAGCTTCTCCGAGATTCGGCGAGGGTCATCTTCGTCGATGTCCATGCCGAAACAACCAGCGAAAAAATTGCGATGGGGCGTTACCTCGACGGTCGAGTCTCCGCGGTTGTCGGCACCCACACCCATGTGCAGACGGCGGATGAACAAATTTTCCCAGGAGGTACCGCCTTTCTCTGCGATGCTGGGATGTGCGGAGCCGTCGACTCCATTTTAGGTAGGACAAAAGAGTCCGTCCTCCAACGGTTTCTCACCTCCATGCCAACCAAGTTGCCGGTTGCCGGTGGGAAGATTCGTCTCTGCGGGGCTTGCGTTGACATTAACGAGGTGACAGGGAAGGCTTTAGCAATCAAAAGGGTTCAGGAAGTGGTCAATCTCTGAGGGTGTTTTCCGGATTAATCTTCCGGTGTAATTAAAATCTTTTTTGACACCAAGGGGCTTCAGGGGCATAAAGGCCGGACGCTGCGAAAAAGTCGCGCAGTCCGCAGGTCGTAAGTCCGCAAATTTGGCGGGAAACGGCTACGGGCTGCTTTACTTTTTTTGATCCCGCGACAACCAGAAAACCAACACACTAACAAAACACTTTGCAGAGTTTGCCCATGTAGCTCAGTCGGTAGAGCACGTCCTTGGTAAGGACGAGGTCACCGGTTCAATCCCGGTCATGGGCTCCAGCCGCATACAGCGCAAATTCGCAACCACCAACAAACCACACCAAGCATTATGGCTAAGGACACCTTCAAAAGAGACAAACCCCACGTCAACATCGGCACGATCGGTCACGTGGATCACGGAAAAACGACCCTAACGGCAGCGATCACCACCGTGCTCGCCAAAGGTGGTAATGCGGAAGCACGTAACTACGCTGAGATCGATGCAGCTCCCGAAGAAAAAGAGCGCGGCATCACCATCAATACTGCCCACGTGGAGTACCATAGTGACAAACGCCACTACGCTCATGTTGATTGCCCCGGCCACGCCGATTACATCAAAAATATGATCACGGGTGCGGCCCAGATGGACGGAGGTATCCTCGTAGTCAGCGCCGCTGATGGCCCCATGCCCCAGACTCGCGAGCACATTCTTCTCGCCCGCCAAGTTGGGGTACCTTCCTTGGTTGTCTTCATGAACAAGGTAGACATGGTCGATGATCCAGAACTCCTTGATCTTGTGGAGATGGAAATTCGTGACCTGCTCAACCAGTATGAGTTTCCCGGCGACGAAATCCCCGTGGTGCGCGGCTCCGCCCTCAAAGCCCTTGAAGGCGATGCGGAGCACGAGAAAAGCATCACGGCTTTGATTGAAGCGGTTGACAGCTACATCCCAGAACCGGAGCGTCTCCTCGATCTGCCTTTTCTCATGCCCATTGAAGATGTGTTCAACATCGAAGGTCGCGGCACTGTCTGCACCGGTCGAGTCGAGCGGGGCAAGCTGAAGAAGATGGAAGAAGTGGAAATCGTTGGGATCAAGGACACGGCCAAGACAACCGTGACCGACATTGAGATGTTTCGTAAACTCCTCGATGATGCCATGGCGGGCGACAACATCGGGGCTTTGCTTCGTGGCGTCAAAAAAGACGACATCGAGCGCGGTCAAGTTTTGGCCAAGCCCGGATCGATTTCCCCGCACAAGAAGTTTAAGGCCGAAGTCTACGTCTTGAGTAAGGACGAAGGCGGACGTCACACCCCGTTCTTCTCCAACTACCGGCCGCAATTTTACTTCCGCACCACGGATGTGACGGGGAGCGTGAAATTGCCGGATGGCGTGGAAATGGTCATGCCTGGCGACAACGTTTCCATCGAGGTCGACCTCATCACTCCGATCGCCATGGAGAAAACTATTCGCTTCGCTATCCGAGAAGGTGGCCGTACCGTCGGAGCTGGGCGTGTCGGGGAAATTCTCGACTAACTTAGAAGGTTATGCTTAGGCCAGTAGCTCAATTGGTAGAGTAGCGGTCTCCAAAACCGTCGGTTGGGGGTTCGAGTCCCTCCTGGCCTGCTCTTTCATTAACTCTGGCCGCTCTTCCACTTGCCTAGTATGTTTCGCAAACTCAATAAATTCATCGCCGAAGTTCGTACTGAACTGGGCAAAGCCACTTGGCCGTGGGATCCAAAAGAAAAAGGGTTCCGCCGCTACAAGGAATTGGCTGACTCCACCGTAGTGGTTATTGTGGCGATGTTGATTGTGGGTGGGTACATTGCCTTCTTTGACTTTATTCTTGTCAATGTGGTCGGCACCTTAACTCGGCCGTGATCTTCTCTTAATTATGAATTCCACCCTCCGTATTCCTGCCCCTCGTGACCAATGGTTTGTCGTGCAGGTTCTCTCCGGGCAGG
>CAXMPH010000007.1:0-16302 GCA_964195055.1 uncultured Chthoniobacterales bacterium
CCCCAGCTGTCCCGCATTGACGATACCCATATCCAGACCTGCTTGGATGGCATGGTAGAGAAAGGCGGTGTGCATCGCCTCGCGCACCGGATTATTGCCGCGAAAGGAGAAAGAAATATTACTAACTCCACCGCTAACCCTGGCGTGGGGCAGGTTTGCCTTGATCCACCGAGTCGCCTCGATGAAGTCCACGGCGTAGTTGTTGTGCTCCTCGATACCAGTCGCCACCGTGAGGATATTGGGGTCAAAAATAATATCCTCGGCAGGGAAACCGACCTCCTCAACAAGGATGCGGTAGGCTCGGCTGCAGATTTCTTGGCGGCGTTCCAAGTTATCGGCCTGACCGTCTTCGTCGAAGGCCATAACGATGACGGCCGCTCCGTAGTTGTGAACTTTACGGGCGTACTCGATGAATTTCTCTTCCCCCTCTTTCAGGCTGATCGAATTGACAACGCACTTGCCCTGAACGCAGCGGAGACCGGCTTCGATCACTTCCCACTTGGAGGAATCGATCATGATGGGGACGCAGCAAATATCCGGCTCACTCGCCACCAGCTGGAGAAACTTGGTCATGGCGGCGGCACCGTCGAGCATCCCCTCATCCATGTTAATATCGATGATCTGAGCTCCGGCCTCGACCTGTTGCCGGGCCACCGCAAGAGCATCGTCGTACTGGCCGCCGAGGATCAATTTGGCAAACTTGGGCGAGCCAGTGACATTGGTGCGTTCGCCGATATTGATGAAAGGAATCTCGGGTCGGGCGGTGAAGGGCTCCAACCCGCTGAGACGCAAAGTGCGGGCACGACCGGGGATGCGCCGCGGGGCCACGTCCTTGGTCGCCTCCACGATTGCCTTGATGTGATCTGGGGTGGTACCGCAGCAGCCACCGATGACATTGAGCCAGCCCTGCTCAGCCCAGTCCTGCAACTGCGGGGCAAGTGACGAGGGAGACTCGGGAAACCCGGTGGGTGAAAGCGGATCAGGAAGCCCGGCATTGGGATAGGCGCTGACAAAGAAAGGAGCCAAATTGGAAAGCTCTTCGATGTAGGGCCGCATTTCCTTGGGGCCGAGAGCGCAGTTGAGCCCGACGCTGAGAAGAGGGAAGTGAGCGATCGAGTTGAGGAAGGCCTCACCGGTTTGCCCAGTCAGAGTACGACCGCTTAAGTCGGTGATGGTACCGGAAACCATCACAGGCAAGCTGATGTTTTTATCGGCAAAAAATTGTCCAATGGCAAAAAGTGCCGCCTTACAGTTGAGAGTGTCGAAAACGGTCTCGACCAGAAGAAGGTCCACTCCGCCAGCGATGAGGTTTTCCACTTGCTGGCGGTAGGCCGCCGCCACTTGCTCAAAGGTAACCTCGCGGGCGCCTGGATCGTTGACGTCGCGGGAAATGGTCAAGGTCTTGCTCATAGGGCCAACCGCCCCAGCAACAAAGACCTGGCGCTCGGTGAAAGCATCGGCTGCCTCGCGAGCCAGCCTCGCCGCCTCTAGGTTGAGCTCCGGCACCAGCTCCTCCATCCCATAATCAGCCTGAGAAATCGTGGTGGAGTTGAAAGTGTTCGTCTCGATCAGATCCGATCCGGCAGCGATGTATTCTGCGTGGATACTCCGGATGACATCCGGCTTGGTCAGGACAAGGAGATCGTTGTTACCTTTGACGTCGCTCGGCCAATCGGCAAAGCGTTGGCCACGGTAACCCGTCTCATCCAGCTTGTGCTGCTGCACCATCGTGCCCATGGCACCGTCGAGATAGACGATGCGCTCTTCCAATAACCTACGTAATTCTGCTGCGGTGTTTTTTGTACCCATAATAAATCCTTTGTCTAAATCTGTTTTATTTCTGCGGTGCCATCATGGCACTTTCCGCCCGACGCGCTTCCAGCCAAAGAACATCCGAAAGGCGGTTCAAGGAATGCAAAATAAGGTCTGCCCTCTGGGGGTTAAGTAAATCGGCTTGGCCGACGAGAAGGAGGCTCACTTCGGCATCGCGGCAGGCGGTGCGGGCGCAATCGAGGGCGGCGGCGGGGAGATTGCCGCCAGGGGTGGCCCAGCCTTTGTAAGTAAATCCCTCACCTTCCAAGCGCGTCACCCGCTCGTCAAGAATCCCCAGCAGGGCCTGATCAAAATCGGGCATACCCGAACTGGCGTAGCGATCCCAATCTTCGGGAGCGACCGCCACCTCACCCATGAGGTTGACCAAATTGCGCTGGACCTGCTCGATGAAGTCACGGGCGTCGCTTTCCTCGCTTGGAAGGAATGCCTTGGCCATGCCGAGGCGAACGTTGAGCTCATCAACTCGGCCATTGGCGACAATGCGTATGTCCGTTTTTGCGACACGGCGGCCGAAAAGAAGAGAGGTTGTTCCATCATCACCAGTTTTAGTTGCTATGCTGTCCACCTATCCATTAAAGACCTGACATTCATCGAAAAGCAACCCATCAAAATATCATGATATGTCGATATGTTCCCCGAGCATGGAGGAAAGTTATTGCTCTGAACCAATTGCGGGATTAAAAATTGCGGCTCATTTTTCAGGTAAAAGAAAAAAATCATGAACGTATTGGACAAAATCGAGAGCGAGCAGCTCAAACAAGACATCACGGAATTCAATGTGGGCGACACCATAAAAGTCCACACCCGCGTAATTGAGGGTGAAAAAGAACGAATTCAGATTTTCGCCGGAATTGTTATCGGGCGCAAAAGCAGTGGAATCAACGAAAGCTTCACGGTGCGCCGTGTTCTTTATGGAGAAGGAGTGGAGCGCGTCTTCCCTCTGCACTCTCCGCGTATCGCCAAGATCGAGGTGGAGAAGAGAGGGGCGGTCCGCCGCGCCAAACTCAATTACCTGCGCCAGCGCAAGGGCAAATCTGCCACCACGGTGAAGGAAAAAGCTCGGGTCAAAGGCAAATCTGCCGCGACGGCTAAGAAAAAAGCCAGCGCCGCCGCTTAATTTAGCAGGCCCCACGATGGCCTGTGATCTTTCCCGCGAGTGCGCCCTGCGTGCTCGCGGGATTTTTTTGGTTGCCGGTATTGATGAAGCGGGCCGCGGGCCCCTGGCAGGCCCGGTGCTTGCCGCATCCGTCATTCTCCCAGAAGGGTTCTCCCTCGAGGGAATTGATGACTCGAAAAAGCTTTCTCCTAGAGCGCGAGAAAAATTATTTCTCAAACTGACCACCAACCCTTCGGTCTTCTGGGCCACCGGAAAGGCCACGCCTCAGGAAATTGACCGCCTCAACATTCTCCGAGCCACCTATCTCGCGATGGCACGATCAGCGGCAGCCTTGCGACCACGCCCCGACCACGCCTTGGTCGACGGGCGTCCCGTCGATGGGCTGCCGATACCTCACACTTCATTGGTCGGGGGTGATGGGCTCTGCCTCAGCATCGCCGCCGCCAGTATTATTGCCAAGGTGACCCGCGACCGCCTCATGGTGAAAGTGGATCGGCGTTATCCTCAATTTGGCTTTGCCCGCCACAAGGGCTACGGTGTACCCCAGCATCTTGCTGCCCTAAAAATCCATGGCCCCTGCCCTGCTCATCGCCGATCTTTTGCCCCGGTGGCTCAAGCGTAAAAAGCGCTCGGAGCCCCTCCCTCGGCATATCCTTTTCGGTCGCTGGGGTGAGCGTACTGCCGCGGATTACCTGCGAGGCCAGAGATTTCGCATCCTCTACCGAAACTACCGCCCTCCCGGCGGCGGAGAGATTGACCTTGTTTGCCGTGATAAGGCGGAGGGCACCCTAGTCTTTGTCGAAGTAAAAACCCGCGCAACAGAAGAGCAGGGCCGCCCCAGCGAGGCGGTCGACTACAAGAAGCAAAGCCAAGTGGCTAAGGGGGCGATGTCTTGGTTGCGCCTCCTCAACTACCCTGACATCCATTTCCGCTTCGATATTGTCGAGATTACGGCCAGTGATCGCCAACATCCTGAGATTAACCTGATCCGCAATGCCTTCCCACTTCCGGACGAATACGTCTACTGATGGCGCAAATCGCTTTCGTTCCCTACCTGATCACCGCTAGATTGCGCCGGACATGAAACGTATTCTTTCGGGCATCCAGCCCTCCGGCGCCCTCCACCTCGGCAATTATCTGGGAATGATGCAGCCATCCGTAGAACTGCAGCACAAAGGCGAAGCCCTTTATTTCATTGCCGACCTGCATTCCTTGACCTCCCTCCATGACGCGGAAGCGCTGCGCCGATATTCAAGAGACGTTGCTCTGGACTTTCTCGCTTGCGGACTCGACCCCGAGCGCGCCTTCCTCTTCCGCCAGTCGGATATTGCCAAGATTCCTCTCCTTTCATGGATTCTCAGCAGCGTCACCCCGATGGGACTCCTCGAACGCTGCCATTCTTACAAAGACAAGATCGCCCGAGGCATCGCTCCATCCCACGCCCTCTTCTCCTACCCCGTCCTCATGGCAGCGGACATTCTCATCTACGACAGCGACATCGTTCCGGTGGGCAAGGATCAGAAGCAGCATCTTGAAGTTACTCGGGATATCGCGGTAAAAATGAACGAGACCTTTGGTGAAATTCTCAAATTGCCGACCCCAAGCATTCGCGAGGAGGCCGCCAACGTCCCCGGGACCGACGGGGCAAAGATGAGCAAAAGCTATGGCAACACCATCGAAATTTTTGCCGAGGAGAAGGCGATGAAGAAAAAAATCATGAGCATGGTGACCGACTCCACTCCTGTCGAAGAGGCCAAGGACCCCGAAGAATCCTCGATTTACCAGCTCTACAAACTTTTCGCCGGCAAGAACGAAGCCTTAACCATGGCGGAAAAATACCGGGCTGGCGGGACCGGATACGGGGATTTTAAAAAACAGCTCTTCGCCACCGTGTGGGAATACTTCGCCCCGATGCGCCACAAACGAGCCGAGCTAGAGTTGGACACCGACTACGTCGACGACATCCTCCAACGCGGCGCCGAACACGCCAACCAGCTGGCGGAGGCCGTGATGACTCGGGTCGAATCGGCGGTGGGCCTCCGCCGATGAAACTCTATGCTTGGCTGACCGGTCTCTGGGCAGCGGTGCTCTGGTTCTTCACCTTCGGGGTGGCGCGGGCCCTCTTTACCGCTTTCCCCCGCGAGAGGGCTGGCGAGGTCACCACCGCCCTCTTCCCCACATATTTTGTGGCGGCCATCGGATTAGGTGGGGCAGCCACCCTGGTGCTTTGGCTCCAACGAAAGCGGGACAAACGATACTGGGGCGCCTTGGCTCTGCAGATCTTCGCCCTCGCCTGTCTCTTGGCCATCCCCGTTTTTATCCAGCCGGCTATAGCAGGGCATGCGCCGGGCACCCCAGAATTCGGACGCTTGCACGGAATTTCCATGGGTCTCAATCTTTTCTCCTTGCTCGCCGTCCCAGCAGCATCATTAATGCACTTATGGGGACGCAAGGAGTGAAGCAATGAACGACGAATATTCGCAACGACCAGACAAAGTCATAGCCTCGGAAAAAATTGCCGCAGGGAGGAAGATTTTCTTCCTCGATTTCAAAGAAAATAGCCGTGGGCGTGTCCTCAAGATCACCGAAGACGTCAACGGACGTCGGGATACCATCATGGTTCCTGATGAGGCTCTGGATGACTTCTACGAAGCCATCGGACGCATCCTCGACGCCGATGACGCCTCGCCGCCTCCGGACTCGGATTACTAAGGCAGCCCCTCAAAAGGGGGATTTCCCAGTGGTGGGCAAGGTGTAGGCTCCATCCTCTGCTCACCTCTGTATATTTTCGGATTAAACCACCCGCAAAGGCCGCCACTAGCTTTTCTAAAATATACCGGCAGCACACCCTCGGCATCCAAACCAAACAAACATGATTTTTGCCCACTTCACCCGAACGATCACTCTCGCCACCCTTGGCGCTATCTCTTCCCTAAGTCACGGTGCTTCTCCCGAATGGTTGACTGAAAACGATGCTGAAATCAAAGAAGTAATCAACCAGATGACCCTGGCGGAGAAGGTCGGCCAAATGACCCAGCCCGACATCAACTCGATCAAGGACCTCCACAATATCAAGAAATTGCGCCTTGGCTCGATTCTAAGCGGCGGCAGTTCTGACCCGAAAACTGGCAACGAACTCCACGACTGGGCCAACCTTTACTCCAAGTGCCAGTCCTACGCCCTCAGTACCCGTTTGGGCATTCCCATCCTCTACGGAGTCGATGCCGTCCACGGACACAACAACTTGATTGGGGCGGTTATCTTCCCCCACAACATTGGCCTCGGTTGCACCCGCAATCCCGAGTTGGTTGAAAAAATCATGCGGGTTACCGCTGAGGAAGTCCGGGCTAGCGGTATCCAGTGGACCTTTGCCCCCTGCCTCACGGTTCCCCTCGACATCCGCTGGGGGCGCACTTACGAGGGGTTTTCTGAAGATCCCGAAATCGTTACCTCCTTCAGTGCTGCAGCCGTCCGAGGACTCCAAGGAGACTCGCTCTCGGACGAGGGATCCGTTGTCGCCTGCGCCAAGCACTGGGTCGGTGACGGATGCACCACTTATCGCACCGAAAATGGCGGAGCCAAACTGGACCAAGGCAACACCGAAGTCAGCCAAGAGGAACTTCTCAAAACACACGTAGCTCCCTACATCCCAGCCATCGACGCTGGGGTCGCAACCATCATGCCATCGTACAGCAGCTGGAACGGCATTAAGTGCTCCGGGAGCAAGTATCTCTTAACCGAATTGCTGAAAGAGGAACTCGGCTTCGAAGGGTTCCTTATCTCAGACTACAATGCCATCGACCAGCTTGACACCTCGGGCGATGCCGTTGCCTCGGTCGAAAGCAGCAATGCCTCCGGCCAAGTCCGCACCTCCCACTACAAGCAGTGCATTGAAATCTCCATCAATGCGGGGATGGACATGGTCATGGTGACAGATCACTACAAAGATTTCATCCGAGACTTAACCGAACTGGTTGAAGAAGGACTCGTCCCGATGACTCGGATCGACGACGCTGTGACCCGAATCCTTCGGGTCAAATTTGCCGCAGGAATGATGGGGCCCGAGGCAAAGGTAAAACCGGTGACCAAACTCCAAGCGGACTTCGGTTCGCCGGCCCACCGCGAGGTAGCCCGTCAAGCGGTGGCGGAATCTCTAGTACTTCTGAAAAACACCGACGGCCTTCTTCCCCTGAAGGACCAACCTGACCGGATCCATGTGACGGGGCGCGGAGCCAATGATCTGGGCATGCAATGCGGTGGCTGGACTATTCACTGGCAGGGTTTCAGCGGCTCGATCACCACCGGAACCACCCTCCTCGAGGGAATCAAGGCCGCCGCCGCACCTGGAACCGAAGTGAGCTTTTCCTCGGATGGTTCAGGAGCAGAAGAAGCTGATGTCACCATCGTTGTCCTCGGCGAAAATCCCTATGCAGAAATGCAAGGTGACCGGACAGACCTTCAACTTTCCTCGGAAGATCACGCCATTTTCGAGGCAGCTCAGAGCAGTGGGGGCAAGGTGATCGTGGTGGTCCTCTCTGGCCGCCCTGTCATCCTCGGCAAGGTTCTCCATCAGGCTGATGCGGTGGTGGCTGCCTGGCTGCCCGGCACAGAAGGCGCCGGCGTTAGTGATGTTCTCTTTGGCGACCAACCTTTCAAAGGCCAATTATCCTTTGCTTGGCCCAAGTCGATCGCAGGAGTTCCTTCGTCCGACCCCAAGGCGGAAGAACCCCTCTTCCCTCTCGGCTTCGGACTGAATTAAGAGATCAGGCACCGAGCGGTAACTCTCCTAGAAGCATAGAAAATGCGAGTCGGGCTTGATCCATCACCCCCACCAAGGCAGAGTGTCCGAGATGCAGGGGAGCCACCAAGGCTGAGAGTCCCAAGACTGAAAAGTCCACGGGTGACCCTTCGAACCTGATCCGGGTTATGCCGGTGCAGGGAGCGGAGTCAGTTCATGGTCAGAGGCCTCCCCGGCAACCACCACAAAGACCATGAGTACAGCACTTCCCAACAGCCGCCGCGTCTACGTCCAAGGCGAAACCCATCCCTCCGTCCGCGTTCCCTTCCGCGAGATAGCCCTGGCACCGACCAAGGATTTCACTGGCCAACTCCAGCCCAATGAACCTGTACGGGTTTATGATACCAGTGGCCCCTGGGGCGATGAAGCCTTCTCCGGTGACGTGGCCCAAGGTCTTCCCGCCCTGCGACGGGAATGGATCATAGCGCGCGGCGACGCGGGGGAGTACGAGGGGAGATCGGTCTGCCCTGAAGACAATGGCTACCTTTCCGGCGTCCACGCCGCCCACGCCGCCCAGCGCAATGGCGACGGAGCACTCAAAGAATTTCCCGGTCTACGACGACGGCCCCTGCGCGCTTCGGCCGGCCATCCGGTGACCCAGCTTTGGTACGCTCGCCAAGGCATCATTACCCCCGAGATGGAATACATTGCCATTCGGGAGAACATGGGAAGGTCACGCATCGCCGATATGGCCAATGACATCGACCGTCAGGATACAAGCAAGCAGCACCCTGGGTCGGCCCAGTTACCAGAAGGCGAATTCACTCCCTCCGTCTTTCGCCGGTTCCCTCAACGCATCCCCACTGAGATCACCCCGGAATTTGTTCGGGATGAGGTGGCGGCCGGTCGCGCCATCATCCCCTCCAATATCAATCATCCAGAAGGCGAACCGATGATCATCGGACGTAATTTTCTGGTTAAGATCAACGCTAACATCGGCAACAGCGCTGTAGCCTCTTCCATCGAAGAGGAAGTAGAGAAGATGCGATGGGCCACCAAATGGGGAGCCGACAACGTGATGGATCTTTCCACTGGGAAAAACATCCATGCCACCCGCGAGTGGATCCTCCGCAACTCTCCCGTCCCCATCGGCACCGTCCCGATTTATCAAGCCTTAGAAAAAACTGGGGGCAAGGCCGAGGATCTCACTTGGGAAATTTTCCGCGACACCCTCATCGAACAAGCTGAGCAAGGAGTGGACTACTTCACTATCCACGCTGGGGTACTACTACGTTTTATCCCGCTCACGGCCAAGCGGATGACCGGCATCGTTAGCCGGGGTGGTTCCATCATGGCCAAGTGGTGCCTCTCCCATCACAAAGAGAACTTCCTCTACACCCACTGGGACGATATCTGCGACATCATGGCTGCCTACGACGTTAGCTTCTCCATCGGAGACGGATTGCGTCCAGGTTCCGTCGCCGATGCCAACGATCAGGCCCAATTCGGCGAGCTTCAAGTCCAAGGAGAACTAACCACCCGCGCGTGGGAGCGCGGGGTGCAGGTGATGAATGAGGGCCCCGGCCACGTTCCCATGCACATGATCCAGGAGAACATGGCCAAGCAGCTCGAGTGGTGCGGCGAGGCGCCGTTCTACACGCTGGGTCCGCTCACCACCGACGTCTTCCCGGGCTACGACCACATCACCAGTGGAATCGGGGCGGCGCAGATCGGGTGGTACGGAACCGCGCTGCTCTGTTACGTCACTCCCAAGGAGCACCTCGGCCTCCCCAATAAGAAAGACGTGAAGGACGGGGTTATCACCTACAAGATTGCGGCCCATGCCGCCGATCTGGCCAAAGGTCACCCCGGCGCCCAGTACCGCGACAACGCGCTGAGTAAGGCACGCTTCGAGTTCCGCTGGGAAGACCAGTTCAACCTAGGGCTCGACCCAGAGACGGCCCGAGAATTCCATGATGAAACCCTCCCTCAGGAGGGAGCCAAGAGCGCCCACTTCTGCTCGATGTGTGGCCCCCACTTTTGCTCGATGAAAATCACCGAAGATGTGCGCCGATACGCCGCCGAGCAGGGCCTAGCCGAGGAGGAAGCCCTAGCGGACGGAATGCAGCGCAAAGCCCGCGAATTTACCGAACAGGGGTCCGAGGTCTACACCCAAGCATGAGACCGGGTGACCACGCCAAGAGGTACCACGCCAGATTCTACGAAAGGGTTAGCTAAAAAGGATAAGTCAGCCAAAGGCTGAATCGGCAGGGTGCTGGCTGATCCCAGATGGAACAGCTCCCACCCTGCTTCCGAAGTTTCCCACCTTGCTGAGCAAGTCCTCCACCCTCGCTCTCAGGGCGAGAACGCCTTAGGGTCATGGCATCATGTTCGTCCTCCTCGCCAAACTGATTCTCTCCACCGGCCTCGGATTTGTCATCGTCTCTCTCCTTTGAGGCCCTTTGGTTACCTTCGCGACGGGCTCTTCCTCGTTGCCGGAGGACTTTATGCCATCAATCGTTGGGTCATCAAACCGATGGCACCTGAGGGATTTTTCGCCTGGTGGTTCAGCGATTTACTCCTCATTCCGGCTGCTCTCCCCTTCGTGCTCTGGTTAGAGAGACTCCTCGGACTACGCCGGACCGACCTACCCCCGACTCCAAGAGAAATCCTCTTCCTCCTCATTCTCTGGTCGGTGCTCTTTGAAGTGGTCGCTCCTTACCTTCTCCCTCAGGCCACGGGAGATTGGCGTGATGTCATCGCCTACATCGTTGGAGGACTCTTTGCCGGAATTTGGTGGAACCGAGATCGCCTGGACTTGCCGTGGCCTAAAGGGAAAGCTTAAGCTCGTCAATTGGTAGAGGGGGTATAGCTCAGTTGGTAGAGCATCTCGTTCGCAATGAGAAGGTCAGGGGTTCGAATCCCCTTACCTCCACCACCAGCCTCCCGGGGCGGATCAAAGCCAAATTCGACGGGGACGCTTTCCCAAGGCAAGGCAGATGAAAAGAGATTAAGATCATCTCTTGAATCGATCAGCATCCGGCACCCGTTTGACCTCCCGGCGCCGTAGAAGAAGATAGGAAAGCAAACGTCTTGCTAGGAAGAATCCTCACCCGAAGAATATTGAAATGCACAACGACCAACAGGCTCTCGCCAGCACGCGAGAAAGCATCCTTAAGCGGTTGGCCGGAATTTTTGTTACCACCCCCCGCGAGCGCCTCGAGCAGGTTCTCCATCAGGCTAAAAGAGAAGAGGTAAGGGAGGGCCAGGTCTTAATGAGGGAGGGTGGTCCGCCCCCCGGTGTCTATGTCCTTCATCAGGGAAAGCTGGGGATTTATCACCAGTCAGGAACGGCCCAGATGGCCGCCATCGCCATCGCGAATCAGACGGGGGAGCTGATCGGTCCAGAAAATATTCAAGACGGTCGGCATTTTTCCGAGATCACCGTCCTGGCCCTCACCCCAGCCATCACCTCACTCATTCCAGCCGAGACATTTCGGGAACTGCTGGAGGCCGACCCTGCCGCAGCCTCCCAACTAGCCGAGAAAGGACGCAGTCAGGCTCTGCAAAAGTTGCAGGCGCTTTCGTTAGAATTGACTGAGGCCACGGGGCAGACCGCAACCGATATTCCGATCCCACGCCCATTTTCCACCGGCGCGAAGATCTATGCGGGAGGAGAGGATGCCCGTTCCGCCTTCTTCGTCCTCTCTGGCCGAGTGGACCTTTTTCCCAAGGGCTGTCCCGTACCCCATGAATCGATCGGCCCCGGCCTAATATTTGGGGAGAACGAGGTACTAGGAGACACCCCACGACGGTTTGATGCAGTGGCCGCGAGGGCTACCGAGCTCCTAGAAATCCCCGCGGAGATTCTATCCCTAGGACAAAAGAAACTCTCCGAGGTGGGAACCACCATGAAGACGCTGGCCTTCGTCCATAACATGCCCAAATTCGGCTCAGCCTATCGCTACCTTGCCGAAGCCGACGGCCAGAGTTGTATCGTGACGGACTACATTCAGGCCGGCGGTCGGAGGGTACGGGTACGGCATTTTCCACAGACCGAAAGAGTGGAGGCAGGCACCGCGGAGGCGGCGGCTAAAACCGAGGCAGTGGTCACCCCCGACGGCGAGGCATCCTTACTGGTCACAGATTGCCAAAAAAGGCTGGTTGGCCTCTCCACCAGCGACGGGTGGCCGGATTTACCGGAGGCGATGGCTCTCCTCCTCCGTGGCGGCCGGCTCGAATCCTGGCAGATCGACGCTCTGCGCTCCGCTGGAGCCTGGCTTGAAGAGTCTGCCACCGAACGTGCTGTGGAGGGATCGGAAGTGATTTGTGCCTGCACCAATTCGACGGCAGTCCGTCTCAGAGCAGCCGGACGAAAGGCCCAGACCGTTGACGAGCTAGTTCAACAGACAGGCGCAGGCGCGGTCTGCGGAGGCTGCCGCTCGCGGCTCCCCCTCATGCTCGGACAAGGAGATGGCGGAGTCCTTTGCCACCTCGAAACCAAGCCACTTTGCTCAGGTGCGGTGCGGGCTATCCTTCGCCCTGCTGGCGGCAACCCCCTTCCGCCCGCCCGCCCAGGACAGTATGTCCGGGTGGAGGCACTCCTCGACGGGCGCTGGGTCGGACGTCCTTACACTTTGACCGGATTTGGTCCCGAGGCCTACGAACTGGGCGTTAAAATCGAGGAAGAAGGACTATTCTCCAACTGGATTTGCCAGGCCGCACCCCATGCTCTCGTACGGGTCTCAGCCCCACAGGGGGAGATTTGTCCTGCGGCCGAGGAGACCCGGCCTCTCATTTACTTGGTGGCTGGTATTGGGGTGACCACCGCGGTTGCTGCCGTCCGCGCCTTGGGCGGGCGTCGCCCTCTCAAGGTGTATTTCGTTTACCGAGAAACCAAGCAGGCCCCTTACTTAGAGGAATTACGCGAGGCCTCGGCAAAGAAAACCATCCAACTTTGCGAAATTTGCACCACGAGAGACGGAAGACCGGATGCGGCCACCTGGCGGATGGCTCTGTCCCAACATGGGCCATGCGAGGCTATCGTCTGCGGACCAAACAACTTCAACGCCACCGTGATGGAGACAGCCACCTCCTTGACCGAGGTAGAGGCTAAAGCGGAGAGCTTCCTTCACCCGCAACGTGGCGAAGGGTCGGTGGCGCAGCCGGGGGACTGGCGAATACCCAACTTTACCCCCACCTGCCCCGCCCACGAACAGGTCACCAACAAGAGCAAGCTACCGGCCGTGGAGGAAGCTGAACATTTTCTTCGGCAGTATTTCCGCGAAATGCCAGAAGGCACCGACCCTGATTCACGCCTCGCCCAGGTCCGAGAGGAAATCGAGGCAAGCGGCACCTGGGAGCAAACGGCGGAAGAACTTGGCTTCGCGGTACGCATCGCCTGGCGCAACGCAGAGCGCTGTGTTGGACGCCTCTACTGGCAGTCGCTTCACCTCCGCGACTGCCGCCGCTTAAATACCGCAAAGGAAATCGCGGAGGCTCTCTTTGACCACCTTCGCTTCGCTTTCAATGGCGGCGACCTGCGGCCCGCTATCAGTATTTTTGCACCCGAGCGGCCCGACCGCCCCGCTCCCCGTATCTGGAATCCGCAGTTGCTGCGCTATGCCGGGCTCCGTTTGCGCACGGGAAAGCAAATCGGGGACCCAGCCCAGAATGAACTAACCCAGCGCATCATCAAACTCGGATGGGATCCAGATGGTACCGATTTCAACCTTCTACCCTTGGTCATTCAATACCCAGGGGAGGATCCTCAGCTTTTCCAGTTACCCGACGACTGCCGCCATGAGACCAGCCTAGCCCACCCACATCACCCATGGCTGGCTGACCTAGGCCTGCGCTGGCATTGCATCCCTGCGGTCAGCGACATGATGCTGGATGCCGGTGGGGTCGATTACCGCCTAGCTCCCTTCAGCGGTTGGTACCTCAACACCGAAATCGCGGCACGGAATCTCACCGATACCAACCGATACAACTTACTTCCAACCGTGGCGGAAGCGATGGGATTGGATATCTCGAAAGAGCGAACGCTCTGGCGCGATAAGGCCATGGTGGTACTGAACGAGGCCCTGCTCCACTCTTTTGACCGAGAGGGAGTAAAAATGTCTGACCACCATAGCGTGGGCCATGAATTTCTCGAATTTTGCCGGAACGAACAAAAAGCTGGACGCGAACCCTACGGAAAATGGATGTGGCTGGTCCCGCCGGTTAGCTCCTCGGCCAGCATCCTCTATCAGGAGCCCTTCAAGGATGTCGCGGTCAAACCCGCCTTCCTTTACCAGAAGCCGATCTGGCGGGAGCAACTATAAAGCGAGGGACCTGAAGAGCTAACCATTGAAAAATCTCAGAAAATAAAGTCAGCACACCTCCGAGCGCCTTGATTTGCCCCGATCGACCACTCCGTGTTTGAGGGTTGGGCATGGGAGAGGCAGACCTCAGAAAAACAAACTCTTCAACTCAAACAGATCCACCGACACTCTTGATTCGCAAGCCTCCCACCCGACAGAATAGCGTGGGGAAGAGGAACAACCGAAACCCTTACCCTGCTGTGGAAACAAATCTGGAAATCGTTGATATCGTTTTGCCCTTGGAAAGTTCCGAGGAGGACTCGACCCGCCGCAAAGCCGTCGCCTTCAAGCTGGATATTCCGGTCAGCCGAATCGGCGGAATGAAGTTGCGTAAGCACTTGATCGACGCCCGTCAGCGGACAATCAAAGTCCAGGTCCGGCTGGAAATCTCACTGGACGGTCCCCTTCCTCCAGCAGAACCTTCCCGCTGGAGTGCTCCCCCGCTTTCGGCCAAGGCGCAACCCATCATCATTATCGGATGTGGTCCGGCAGGAATGTTTGCTGCCTTGAGATGCCTTGAACAGGGACTCAAGCCCATCTTGCTCGAACGGGGCAAGGACGCCAGTGCCCGCCGCTTCGACCTAGCACCGCTCCTCCGCCAAGGGCGCGTTATTGAGGAGTCCAATTACTGCTTCGGCGAAGGAGGGGCCGGAACATTTTCTGACGGCAAGCTCTACACCCGCGCCACCAAACGTGGCCCCGTCGCCAAAATTTACGAAGTGCTGGTTGCCCATGGTGCTCCGGAGGTCATCCTGACCGATGCTCATCCCCATATCGGGTCCAATCTTCTGCCCAATGTGGTCAAGTCCATCCGCCGTTCGATTATCGAAGCTGGCGGGGAGGTGCACTTCCAAACCAAGGTCACCGATTTCCTCATCACCAACCACCAAATCCGAGGAGTGGTTACAGCCCAGGGCCAAGAGATAACAGCGGACTCTGTCATCCTTGCCACCGGACATTCAGCACGGGACATCTACCGACTCCTCGCGGCCCAAAATATCTTAATGGAGGCCAAAGCCTTCGCCGTCGGTGTCCGCGTCGAGCACAGGCAGCCCTTCATCGACCAAGCTCAGTACCATCTACGACCTGGTCAGGAGCGCCCCCGGCTTCTTCCCGCGGCCCGTTACCGACTGGCCACTAAAATACGTGGCCGTGGTGTCTATTCATTTTGCATGTGCCCCGGGGGATGGATTGTTCCAGCCTCGACCGAAAATGATGAAGTCGTGGTGAATGGGATGAGTCTCTCCCGACGTGACTCGCCCTTCGCCAACTCCGGGATGGTGGTCAACGTCGAGCCGGAAGATCTGGCAGAGTTAGCTAAGGAACACGGGATTTTGGGGGGATTAGTCTTCCAAAAAAGGCTGGAACAAGCCGCCAAAGTCGCCGGCGGCGGGGGACAAGTCGCCCCAGGTCAGCGCATCACCGATTTCCTCGCCGGCAGGCTCTCCTCCACCCTACCGGAAACCAGTTATTTCCCCGGAATCCGTTCCGCCCCTCTCAACGAGTTGCTCCCGCCGTGGATAGCCCAGCGAATGCGTGACGGTCTTCTCTTATTCGGTCAACAATGGCCAGGCTATGTCTCAGACGAGGGGCTTTTGGTCGGCTACGAAACCCGCACGAGTTCGCCTCTCCGAATCCCCCGCCGAAAAGACACCCTCGAACATCCCCAGATCGGCGGACTTTTTCCCTGCGGCGAGGGAGCCGGTTATGCGGGGGGAATCGTTAGCGCGGCACTCGACGGCATGCGCATGGCTGATGCCGCTTGCGCTATCCGGTAGAAAATAAACCGATCCTAAGTTTAACTCGATCAAGCGACTAGCAGTTGATGCTGGTGGGAATGATTATTATCAAAAACTTTATAAATTGACTGACTCAATTTAGTATAATAAATAAAAAATTATTTGTCGCTAAACAAGGGGTAAATTATATATTAAATATAAATTAATAATTTATAATAAATTTAAAAATATATCTGTTCTAAAATAACAAATAAGGTGCGCCAGCGCCGCTGTTAAGTCGTTAACTGTTTAGATATTTCCGCTGGAAAAAATCGCTTCCTCTTTAATCACTAGGTCGGTTCGGATAGCCCTTCTAAGGAGGAGAATCATGTAGCGATGACGAGACATAGAAGAGCGTTGAGCTAAACCATCAAGGTGATCAATGACCTCTCGGTTTAGTTGTACAGCAATTGCTCGGGTTTTTCGGACGGCTTGTAATTTTGTATTCATATCTCTAGTGGACGGTATTGA
>CAXMPH010000008.1:0-300 GCA_964195055.1 uncultured Chthoniobacterales bacterium
CCAGATTGGGAGCCGACTCCTAGAGTGTCAATCTCTCGATCCTCTCGACATCGGCGAGCGCTTGCCTTAGCTGAAGCGACGTGAGTTTTATTGCCCCGGTCCGGGTTCAGGCCAAATTTCTCTTTGAAGGCGACCGCAAGTTCTTCGTCAAAGGCGTCACCTATGGTCCTTTTGCTCCCGATTCCAAGGGTGAGTATTTCGGTACTCCGGAGAAGGCCCAAGCCGATCTGACTATGATGAGTGCGGCGGGGATCAATCTCGCCCGCGTCTACTATGTTCCGCCGAGCTGGTTCCTTGACG
>CAXMPH010000008.1:310-7743 GCA_964195055.1 uncultured Chthoniobacterales bacterium
GCCTGCGCCGCCCACGGCATTCGCTGCCTTGTTTCCATTCCATGGGCCGAGCACATCGAATTCCTCAACCAACGAAAAATCCGTCGAGAAATCGAGCAAGCAATTAAAGATGCGGTTCGGACCAACCGAGGCCATCCCGCCATGTTTGGCTACCTTATCGGCAACGAAATCCCCAGCCAGATGGTGCGCTGGCTCGGGCCACAACGAGTGACCGAGTTCCTTGAGGAATTAATCTATCTAGCGAAGCGGGAGAACCCAGACACCCTCTATTCCTACGCCAGTTTTCCACCGACAGAATACCTCCTGCCCCAGAACGCCGATTTCTTCACTTTCAATGTTTACCTACACAACCAAGCCGACTTCGACCGCTACCTCGCCCGTCTGCAGAATCTCGCGGAAGACCGTCCTCTGATCCTGGGAGAGTTCGGGATGGACACCATCCGGCACCGCGAAGAAGAACAGGCGGAGATTCTCGAGTGGCACATCGAAAGTGTGGTGCGAGGCGGGTTGGCCGGAACCATCATCTACTCTTGGACCGACGAATGGTTTCGCGGTGGGCAGGAAATCACAGACTGGGCCTTTGGCCTCGTGACGAGAGAGCGCACCCCCAAAAAAGCCTACGAAACGGTCAAAGAAATTTTCGCTGGTCCTGAGAAGGTAGCCGAAAGAGTACGACTTAAGCGTTATCCCCGCGTGTCGGTTATCGTCTGTTCCTTCAATGGGGGAAAAACTCTGCGAGACTGCCTTGAGGCCCTTGATCGGATTGACTATCCAGACTACGAAATTGTCATAGTCGACGATGGCTCGACTGACCACTCCCCGGAGGTCATTTCCCAGTGGACAAAAGACCGCGAAGCGCAGCTCGAAGGATGGAAAAATCGTCCAGACTTGCAAAGCGTCAGACAGGACAACATGGGCCTGAGCCACGCCCGCAACACGGGGGCAAACACCGCCACCGGAGAAATTTTAGCCTACACCGACAGTGACTGTATGGCTGATCCCGACTGGCTCTACTATCTCATTGGAACCCTTCTCTCGGGTGACTACGCCGGAGTGGGTGGACCGAATATTTCCCCGCCCGCTCAGGACTGGATTCAAGCCTGCGTTGCCGCAGCTCCGGGCGGTCCCAGCCACGTCCTCCTCACCGATGTGGTGGCCGAGCACATCCCCGGTTGCAATATGGCCTTTCACCGCTGGGCTTTCGACGCCGTCGGCGGATTCGATCCCGACTACCGTAAGGCAGGCGACGATGTCGACTTTTGCTGGCGCCTCCAGCAATCAGAGCAGGTTATCGCCTTCAGCCCTGCCGCGGTAGTCTGGCACTATCGGCGTTTTACCTTAAGAGCCTTCGCCAAACAGCAGAAAGGCTACGGTGAGGCTGAGTCGATGCTTCGCTTTAAGCACCTCATTTTCTTCGGCCCGACCGGAACAGCCAAATGGAAGGGGCAAATCTACGGCGCCCCGCGCTTTACCTGGCTGGTCAACCGTCCCCTCATCTACCACGGCGTCTTTGGCGAGGGACTTTTCCAGAGCATCTACCCCACCCCACGTTCCGAAATAGCCAATTATCTGGCCAGCCTCGAGTGGGTCGTTCTGACCACCCTCGTCTTCTTTCTATCTATCGGCTTTCCTGCCCTACGCATCGTGCCCTACCTCATGTTCGGCGGCACTTTCCTCGTCGCCCTCTCCTACATGCTGCACGCCCGCCTCGAGCCCCAGTTTGACTCGGTCCGGGCCCGGCTCCTCGTTACCTTTTTAGCTTTTTCTCAACCTCTGGTACGGGGGTGGACCCGCTACTTCACTTGGATCAAATACAAACGGACTCCGGAACGAGTCATCCGCTCCCGCGACGAAGAACTAGAGAAAGGATCGGCGGGCAGGAGATTTTCTAAGTTGGAATTCTGGAATGAGGAGGGGCATGGCAGGGAACGTCTCTTGGCCGAAACAACCAAGCTGCTCGAAGATGAGGGCTGGAGCTACTCGCTGGACACCGGTTGGAATGACTGGGACCTCCAAGTTTATGGCAGCCTCTGGTGGCTCGTGCGACTACGCACCGTCACGGAATACCATGGTGGACCAAAATGTCTGACCCGAGCCAACCTGCAACCGAGAGCGGCCGGTGCCACCGTGATCGTCAATGTCCTCCTCCTTGGTATCCTGGCCTACCAGCAACTCCTCAGCGATGGCTTGGCTTGGTGGAGCATAACCGGCTACGCCCTCTTCCTCGGCTTTCTCTGGCTCCGCTCCCGCCGCCTGACTCGGCGGGTTGCCGATCTTTTAACCGTGGGCGCTCGCCGCGCTGGTCTGGAGCACCTCAAACGAAAGAAACAAAAAACGTGAGTACCCAGCTCTCCGATTACGATTTTCATCTGCCCAAGGAACTGATCGCCTCCCGTCCCCTCCCCCACCGCGCCGACTCACGCATGCTGGTGGTTGACCGCGCTCAAGGCACTCTCTCTCACCGTACTTTCCGTGAGCTACCTGATTTTGTTTTGGGAGGAGACCAACTTGTTCTGAACAACTCTCGGGTCATTCCGGCCCGCCTCCTCAGCCCAGATGGACGGATTGAGCTGTTGCTTTTTCACAAGCTGGGACCGGCCCGCTGGAGAGCCTTCGCTCGACCGGGTAAGCGGACTCGGCAGGGAAACTCCTTCCTCATCGCCGGCACCAAAGCGGAAATCGAATCGATCGATGAGGTTGACGGAACACGCATCGTGCGCTTCCACGACGAGCCCGACCTCGAAAAACTTGGTCACATGCCCATCCCTCCCTACCTCAATCGTGAAGACGATGAGGAGGACAGGGTGCGCTATCAGACCGTCTACGCAAGTGATTCAGGATCGGTTGCCGCTCCCACGGCCGGCCTCCATTTCACTCCCGAAATACTAAGCACCCTGCCCCACGCCTTCGTCACCTTGCACGTAGGGCCGGGGACCTTCCTGCCGGTGCGCACCGAAAATCTGGAAGAGCACCGGATGCACGGGGAGGATTACCATATTGGCCCCGAGACCTCAGAACGGATTAACTCAGCCAATCGGACCATAGCAGTGGGAACAACCACCCTGCGTGTCCTCGAATCTCTCCCTCCTGGGCCCATCCTTCCCCGCCAGGGTCGCACCGAGATTTTCATCCGTCCGGGTTTTCAGTTCCAGCACACCGGAGCGCTCCTGACCAACTTCCATCTGCCCAAGTCTACCCTTTTTGTCCTTGTCTGCGCTTTTGCTGGAAGCGAGTTGATGCGGAACGCTTACGAGGAGGCTATTGGGGAAAAATACCGATTCTTCAGCTACGGAGATTGCATGTTGATTCTCTGAGAGGACTGGCCATAGCCAATGACCATTGCTAAAAAATGGCCCATGAGTTCCGTCAAATCCTACGCTGTTAAATCGAGGGGTTCCGCCCTTGAGCCGTTTCAGTTCACCCCGGATCCGCTCGGAACTGAACAGGTGGAAATCGCCGTGGAGTACTGTGGCATTTGCCACTCGGACATCTGCATGATCAACAATGACTGGGGCAACTCAGGTTACCCCTTAGTTCTTGGCCATGAGGTTTGTGGCCTGATTATTGCCACCGGACCTTCCGTCAAAAATGTTAAAATCGGAGACCGGGTTGGCTTAGGATAGATCTCCGAAAGTTGCCAGTGCTGTCGGGACTGCCGCCGCGGCGACCAAAATCTTTGCTCGAGCAACCATGGCAGGAGATTAATCGATTAGCTTCGGGGAGTAAGCGCTCGTTTCTTGTTTTGTTTTGACGCCCCGGCGGGACTCACTTTTGAGTCGGCTGATATGAAGATGCTCGATTTGTCCCATCCATCAGCAAGATTGTCTTGAATCCCCTCGGGACTCAGATGGATGTCTAAGGAATCAAGTTTTCCCGGCCCCAAGTTCTGGTAGCCGTGCGGAATGTTTGCCGGCCCTAAGACTACGTCACCGACGGCGGCATCGATTGTCTTATCGCCGACAGTGAATCGAGCCCTCCCCTCGATGATGGTGAAGATCTCGTCGTAGGGGTGAACGTGTAGGGTCGGCCCTTCTCCAACCACCTCAGTGGCGTAGCGGATCAGAGTGATATCGGTATTCAAGGTCTTTCCTTCAAGGAGGCCTCGAAGTACTTTCCCTGGGCTTAGCCACTCACTGGCGGATACTTTTGCTGGCTTGAAACTCCTCCAACCGTGGTAACCCAGCTAGTAACCTCGTGGCACACCCCCCGTTGCCGACCAGAAGCCAGCTTAACAGAGTAAGATGGCCTGCAGCGGAATCCCCTCTTTTCAGATTTCTTTGGTCCTTTTCTTCCCGAAAAACTGCCGGAGCACCTCAGCGGACTCCGTTCCGAGGACCCCTCCCGTTACCTCGCAGCGGTGGTTGAGGGACTCGCTTTGCAAGATGTTAATCCAACCACCGGCAGCTCCTCCTTTGGGGTCAGGGCACCCAAACACCACCCGGCGCAAGCGAGCTAGGACAACAGCCCCGGCACACATCGGACAAGGTTCTTTGGTAACGTAGAGATCGCACTGGTTGAGCCGCCAATCACCAACGGCTGCCGCCGCCTGGGTAATTGCCAGCATTTCCGCATGAGCGGTGGCGTCCTTGAGCATTTCTACTTGGTTCCAGGCTCGCCCGATGACTTCACCCTGGCGTACCACCACCGCTCCAACGGGCACCTCATCAGCCGCGGCCGCCTTGTGAGCGCAGCGAAGAGCGGACTGCATATAGAATACGTCCGGCTGCCCGTCGAATCCTTGGATTTCTTGGTCGCTCATCTTAGCCTTACCCCATGAAAACAATTATTGCCCCATCGATCCTTGCCTGCGATTTCGCCCGCCTGGGCGAGGAAGTAGCCTCGGTCACCCGTGCCGGGGCCGATTGGATACACTGCGATGTCATGGACGGTCACTTGGTGGACAACATCTCGTTCGGATCGGCATTTGTCGAGGCAGTGGCTCACCACACCAACCAACCGCTCGACGTCCATCTCATGATCTCCCAACCCGACCGCTACCTCGAACGCTATCTCCCGGTGGCTAACTCGGTGGATATTCATGTGGAAGCGGAAGCGGATGTGGCCGAAACATTACGCCGTATCCGGGCGGGCGGAAGAAAGGCCGGGCTGGCCCTCAACCCCGGCACCTCGATCGATTCGATTGAACCCTACCTCGACCAATTCGATATTCTCTTGATCATGACGGTCGAACCGGGATTCGGTGGCCAACCCTTCATCGAGGCCATGCTTCCCAAAATTCGAAGAGCAACCCAACTACGGACCAAGGCTGGCCTGTCATTTGATATTACGGTCGACGGCGGCATCAAAGTGGCCACGGCCCGTCAATGTCAGGAAGCGGGGGCCAATGTCATGGTTGCAGGAACTTCCGTCTTCCGAGCCACCGATCGGCGCGCCGAAATTGCCGCTCTCCGCTAAAATGTCTTATTGAGAGGAGACCTCGGGCCGACTTTCACCCGAGAGGAGGGCCAAAACTTCCCCAGCTAAAAAAAGTGAGCCAGCCACCAAAACCGGAAAGGCTCCGGCTCGTGCCTCCGCTAAAGCCTTTTCCATAGGGCCAACCCTGACCGAAGCGAAACCAGACTCCCCAGCTAGCGAAAGCAACTCCTCTGCCGGAACTCCCCGGGAACTACTCAGCGGAACAAGCCACACCTCATCAGCGATGATCCGCAAAAGGCGCAAAAGCTTTTCTGCCTCCTTATCCTCCAAGACCCCAAAAATTAAATGTGCTTTGACGTCTCCGAAAACCTCCCGCCAAGTGTCGACCAGAGCTTGCACCGCCTGAGGGTTATGGGCGCCGTCCACCACGAGATCTCGACCCAGTCTCTGAAAGCGCCCGGGCCAAGACAAAGTTGCCAATGAGGCCCTCGTGATCGGCTGAGCAATCTCCACCCCGATCGCCTTCAGGGCAGCCCAAGCCACCGAGGCATTCCATCGCTGGTGCACTCCAGCAAGAGCCAGCGGCCCGTGGTTCCAAGGCTCCTCGACAAAATCTATGACGGTTCCGGCACTGGTGGCATGGGCCCAAAGAACCGCCCTCACCTCCTCCACTTGCGGAGCCGAAACAACCGGAACCCCCGGCTTGATAATCCCCGCTTTCTCCGCCGCAATCTCCGCCAAGGTACTCCCCAGCCATGCTTGATGATCCCAGTCGATTGGAGTGATGATGGAAACGAGGGGAGAAATCGCATTGGTTGCATCCAAACGGCCTCCCAGTCCCGTCTCCCAGACCACTAGGTCGACCCTTTCCTTGTCAAACCACCACGCGGCTAAGGCCGTGGCCAACTCAAAAAATGTCGGCGGCTGATCCCAGCTCTCGACCGCCTCGCGCAAGCAAGTCAGCCCCTCCGCCACCGCCTCCTCGGGGATCATAATCGCATCGACCCGAATCCGCTCACGGAACTCAAACAAGTGCGGTGAGGTGTAAAGTCCGCAGCGTATACCGTTAGCGCGCAACATGGTATCGAGCATAGCGCAGGTACTGCCCTTGCCATTGGTCCCGGCCAGATGGAGGAAGCGCAGGCGTTGCTGCGGTTGCCCTAAGGCGGCGAGGAGGAGGTGGGTGCTTTCCAACCCCGGCTTGATCCCAAAGGTCTGGGTCCGGTAGAGCCACGCCAGGGCGTCGCGGTAATTCACTGGCCGCGATCGAGAAAGTCGAGCAATTGCGAGAGTACGCCCCGCATACGATGGCGGGAGATGATCATATCAACCAGGCCATGCTCCTGTAAAAATTCGGCAGTCTGAAATCCCTTAGGTAGTTCCTGATGGGTGGTTTCGCGGATGACACGCGGTCCGGCAAAGCCAATCATGCACTTTGGCTCGGCCACGATAATGTCACCCAGAGAGGCATAGCTGGCCATCACTCCCGCGGTGGTCGGGTTAGTCAAAACGGAAATATAAGGCAACTGAGCCTCGGCCTGCCGCGCCAAGGCGCCGCTTGTTTTGGCCATCTGCATCAGACTAAGCATACCCTCATACATGCGGGCACCACCAGAAGCAGAGATAATGATAACCGGCCATTTTTTCTCGGTAGCACGCTCGATGATTCTCGTAATTTTTTCCCCCACCACCGAGCCCATTGTGGCAGCAATAAAGCTAAAATCCATGACCGCGAGACCGATCGGGTGGCCTCCGAGGGCCGCGTCACCGGTGATGACCGCATCCTTCAAACCAGTTTTTTTCCGGTAGGTTTCTAGTCGTTCTTCGTAGGTGGCGACACCACGGAACTTGAGAGAATCAAGCGAGAGCATTTCGGCATCCCTCTCACGAAAACTCCCTGGATCAACGAGGGACTCAATGCGCGAGCGGGCCCCGATCATCAGGTGATGCTGGCACTTGGGGCATACCTGCAGATTTTGAGAAAACTCATTGCGGGTGATGACCTCCCCGCAGGAAGGACACTTGATCCACAATCCCTCGGGTACATTGCTTTTTGC
>CAXMPH010000008.1:7753-11536 GCA_964195055.1 uncultured Chthoniobacterales bacterium
AGGGCAGGCTTTTGAAAAATTCCCATGGCGATCTTCTAGCCGCGCGAGACCGTAATGACAACCACGACGGCAACCCCAGCCTGACGGAGGACGCTGGCACAGGCATCAGCGGTTGATCCAGTCGTTAGCACATCATCTACCAGAGCCAAACGCTGGCCCTCCACTTCAGGGTGGCCGGTCAAAGAAAAAGCTCCAGAGAGATTTTTAATTCTCTCCGCTCGGTGAAAATGCGTCTGGGTCTGGGTGTAGCGCTTGCGGCGGAGACAATCTAGGACAGGCAACCCCAGACGTGCTCCGGCCAACTGGGCCAATACGTCCGCCTGATTGAATTCCCGTTCGCGGCGGCGCGTCGGATGAAGGGGCACCGGCACGATCCCATCCAATCTCATTTCTTGGACACGGCGGTCACGGAACCCCTCGCTCAACATTCGCGCCAGAAGGTGGCGCAGATGCAAGTGACCACCATATTTGAATTGATGGATAAGATGACGAACGACCCCACGACTCCGATAAGCCGCCGTCGCAAAAGCGAAAGCCCAATCCTGATCACCACAGTTGCGGCAGCGGAAATCCGTCGAGAGGGCCCCACTGTAGGGCTGGCCGCAAACGAGACAACACGCCCCCTCTATCTTCGGACAAGCCCGTCGGCAATCCCGGCAAAGCCCTCCTCCAAGCCGCGACAAGGCACAACCACAAGCCGCACAATGCGGAGGGTAAAGGAGTCCCGCCGCAGCCTCACCCCACTTTCGAATCGGCCGGCCGAAAAACATAATGAAGATAAATTTTGACCAAGAATCCCGTGAATAAAAGTGCCAAGAGGGGCAACAAACCAGTGGGAACCGCGCCCGTAACCAGATTGGGACCAACCCATGGCAAAAGATCCTCGGCCCTAGCGGAAGCTGGCCGGAGGAAGAGGCCGGTGGACTGCTGCCCAAGAATCCATCCCGCGTGCAGTCCTATGGGTAGCCAAAGGGAATGCGTTCGCACCGCGGCGGACCCAAGAATCCATCCGGCAACAAAAAGACTGGCCACTCCAAATGCCAGCACCACTCCCACGGGCAAGCCATCGCCGACGCGCAGCACCTCAGAAAATCCGCTGGACCATTGCACTTCGTCCGGAGCGATCTTTGTTTTGGAGGGCTTAATGAAGTGGACCGTAACAAAGAGCACCGTGGTCACAAAAATGGCACCCGCCCGCGGCAAGGTCCAAAGACACACCCCGAGAATCACCCCCCGAAAAACAATCTCCTCAATTCCCGAGACGAAAGTCGCTGTTAAAAGAACTCGACCAAGCCCAGCCCAGTCGGGATGGGCGCGGAATTCAAACATCCCAGAAAGAAAATAGCCTAGGGAGAGCAGAGCCACTATTCCGACGGCGAGAAGAATCCCCACCAGGGTGTCCGTCAGTGCCGAAGGATTGGGTTGTAGGTTCAACTGCCCCGGTCGACGCAAACCGATCCAGCGTAAGGCCGGCACGAGGAACACCAAAGCACTAACCTGAAGAGAGCGGGAGAGAACCCGGTGGAAAGGAAACTTGGCCAACCACTCGGTTAGACCGGCCGCGTCCAAGGCTTGACCCGCCCAAAAAATGGGAGGAGCGACCAAGGCCCCCGCGGTTATTGCCCCAGACAAGTAAATGATAATCTTGAGGTATGAGGGCATAGGGGAAGCAGGTGACATCGGGAAACCGCAGCAAGCTCAAGCAGACTACCGTTGCTGCATTCCTGCCCTGGCGGGGTTTGTCAGTCGGACCTCTACGGCTCCCGATGCCGCTGTTACCTTAACCAGAAGAGGAGGAGACACAACCCAGCAGGAGAGCCTCTAAGTAAGAGACAAACATCTTGTCTTGGCCTCCCAAATCAGTCTATATCTACCGCCCGCATGCCACGGAGTGTACAGACCTAGAGACCTCCGGTGAAAAAAAGACGAATCAAAGCCACCGAACGCAGTTTGCCATGACCAAGCCCCTCCTTATTTCCTGTATTGTTCTTTCTCTCGGCGCCGCCGCGCTGGGATTTCTTAATCGTCAAAATTTGGTGCAGACGGAAGAAAATCTTGTAGCCACCACCGATCAAAAAAATGATCTATCCAAAAAACTCACGGGCGCCAAAAAAGATATCCAAGGGCACAAGGATGAGATCACATCCCTAAGCAGCGATAAAGACACCCTCACGGCAAACCTTGGCGAAACTCAGAGTGAACTGGAAAAAGCCAAAGGAGAGACAGCCTCCACCCAAAAAAGTCTAGAGGACACCAAAACAGATTTGGCCAACCTTCAGAAAGACGCTGATGCCAAAGATGATCGCATCGCCGAACTTGAAGAGCAGACCTCCACCCCACAAGACATCGCTGGTGGAGGAAATCAAAACGGACCCGAGGCCCAAGCCCGCCTCACCGAACTTGAAACGGTTAATTCGCAGCTTCAGGACCTGAACAGTACCTTAGAAACCCAAGTGGCCACTCTGCGAGGCAAGGAAGAAGCCCGACAGAAAGTACAAGTTCGGCAAGGTCTCCAAGGCACCATTCTGGCGGTCAATCAATCGTGGAACTTTGTTGTCCTCAGTCTGGGTGATCGGCAAGGGTTAGTTCCTAACGCGGAGCTACTCATCCAACGCGGAGGAAAGTATCTCGGCAAAGTCCGAGTGACTTCCGTCGAGTCTTCTACGGCCATTGCCGATATTCTTCAGCGCACAGTACCGCGTGGCCTCACCGTTATGCCTGGTGACAATGTCATCTATCAGGCCCAGCGCAACTAATCTGCCATGCTGCGCCGACGTCTGCTGGGACTTCTTATGCTGGCCGCACTGGGCGGCCTTTCTTCCTGCCAAACGGCACCCGAGACAGCCAGCCCTGAGGGCAGGGGTGTCAGCACCTTACCATGGAACCGTCCAGCCAGCTGGGAGGGAGGCGGTATGGTAGGAAGCCAGCTCAGTAGCATGCGGGGATACTGAGTGCCGACCGAACCATTTCGCCGCGCTCTCGTCCTCAAAGGTGGAGCCCTTGGTGACTTTCTTCTCATTCTCCCGGTTCTTGCCGCCTTACGGGAGGCCGCCCCGCAAGCCCAAATCGAGATTCTTGCTTATCCCAAGATCGCTTCACTAGCTGCTGCGGGAGGTCTGATTGACGCGGCTCATCCCATTGAATACGGGCCCCTCGCCGGATTCTTTACTCGTGGGGCGGTGCTCAATCCCTCGATGAAAGATTTCTTTGCCTCTTTTGATCTGGTGATTAGCTACCTCTATGATCCGGATAAAATATTGGCAGAAAACCTCCGGACCTCTGGCGTAACTAACCTTATCTGCGGCCCCCATCGTCCCGAGGAAACAGCCCACGCTATTGACCAGCTGGCAGCTCCACTTAGCGCCATTGGTCTCCCCCTCGGCCGGCGTGCTGTCCATCTCTCCATCCCACCAAAGCTACCCTCTCGCCCCACCGTGGCTATCCATCCAGGTTCAGGGAGTACCCACAAAAATTGGGCGCCTGATCATTGGCGGCAGCTGGTAAAAAGAATCTTGGAGGAAAACCCGACCATTGAAGTGGCGGTGATCGGGGGGGAGTGCGACGCTGCGGCCCTAGCGGTCTTGGGCCAACTAAGACGGGAGGAGCGCCTTGTTTTCCATGAGAACCTCCCGCTCCCAGATCTGGCAGCCCATCTCGGAGGATGCTCTCTTTATCTCGGCCACGACACCGGAATCAGTCATCTTGCAGCTGCCTCGGGAGTTCCCTCACTCCTCCTCTTCGGACCAACCGAACCGGGAGTGTGGGCCCCACCTCACGATCGAG
>CAXMPH010000008.1:11546-15647 GCA_964195055.1 uncultured Chthoniobacterales bacterium
AGTTCATCTGCTCCGAGCCCCCGATAAGACGATGGAAAATCTGACAGTCGACACCGTAATGGCGTCGGTGAGACGCCTCCTCCCCCAGCTTTGATCGCCCGCAAAACGTTCTAGGATAAAATGGTGAAGCCATGACCAGACTCATTAGATTAACCAGTGCTTGCGTCCTTGCCTCTCTGGCTGGGCCGGTGGGAATAGCCCACGGTGAATCAACAAGATGGGAGGACCTGAAAACAGAAGCTGGTAGACTAACCAAGGGTCTCCCGGAGAACGAGGAAGTCGGGCGCAGCTTGCTCAGCCATCGCTTGGCTTCTCAGTTGTCGCAATTTCAAAAATTTCTCACCGATCATCCGCAAAGCCCCAACCGCTGGGAAGCTCGCATGACGGTGATGCAAATTGCTAACTCGCTGGCCATGCTGGAAGAGAGAGAGCCGGATATAAAGTCCCGTCAGGTCGAACTCCAATCGATTGCCGACGACAACGAGGCCCCCGACCATATCAGGGCTGATGCAGGGCTGGTTCTTCTGCAAATTTACTCGATGGACTTCGACGGCAAGCGCGACCAGCCCTCGGCTGAAAAACTCGCGGCGGAGATCAATCGTTTTCTCGATACTTACCCGGCAGACCCTCGCGAACCCAGCCTACGCCTGACCGAGGCCCAGACACTTGAAGCTTACCATCCGGAGCGGGCGCGTACCATCTACGAGGAAGCGACAAAAAATCCGAACCCCGATATTGCTGAGGCGGCGAAAGAGGCCCTTGCCTTGATGGAATTGCAGGAGAATCCTCTCGAACTCTCCTTCACCGCACTCAACGGCCAAGAGGTCAACTTGGCCGACCTCAGAGGAAAAGTCGTTCTGATTGACTTCTGGGCCACCTGGTGCCCTCCCTGCCGTGTCGAGGCGCCGGCTCTCGTCACCGCTTACGAAAAATTCCACGATCAAGGTTTCGAGATTATCGGAATTTCGCTCGACCGAGACCGCTCCGCCCTCGAAAAATTCCTCAGAGAAAACAAAATGACTTGGCCCCAGTTTTTCGACGGAAAGGGGTGGGAAAATGCCATCGCGACGCGCTTCAAAATCCAGAGCGCCCCCACCCTCTGGCTGCTCAACCGCCAAGGGAAACTGATAGATTCTGCCCCGCGCACCCGCTTGGATCAGGCCATTGCAGCCGCCTTGGCCCAGCCCTAAAAAGAGGAAAAGAAAAAAACCCTAATCGGCAGGACTTTTCCTCTTCGTTATCGCCCGGCGTACTCGCCATCGAAGAGGAGCCTTAACAATGTAGCCAACGCAGTCGGGCGCCCCGCAGCGGCAGGGATGGTCAAGGTAGTGGTCGTAATCGTAGTAGTAGTCATAGGAAAGTTCGTCACTCGGCCTAATTGTCTTGATCGCCACGATCCAAATCCGCCCCCGCACCACTTGTGACTCGCAGTTAGGCCGGCAGGAATGGTTGATGTAGCGGGCGGTATTCCACCGCACCCGGCCATCAATATCCGCCATTTTGTTGAGCTCGAAGGTGTAGATACAGCCGTCTCCCCCTCTTTTGGCCCGGCGCTGCCGGAGCAGCTCGCGCCGCCATCCCTCTTTCTTGGTGATCCGTTCGCCGGTGTATTCAATAATGCGCGTTCCCGGGGAAATAGGCTGAATGGCAAACATGCCTCGGCCGTGGATCTTCGACCCTCGCACCTTGGCCCACTCACTTTTTGTTGGTCGCATATTAGCCATGAAGGCGGATTTTTAACCAAAGACGGTTTGTTTTCGAGTTTGTTAAATAATCGTCTGAACAGGGCAGCTGGCCCAAGATACCATTTTCAATCATGCAGGCCTACGACGTTATAATTCTGGGGGGTGGTGCCGCCGGACTTTTTTGTGCCTGCACCGCCGGGAAACGCGGGCAGCGGGTACTTCTTCTCGAACACAATAACAAGGTGGGGAAGAAAATTACCATTTCCGGCGGCGGGAGGTGCAATTTCACCAATCTGCAAGCTGCACCTGAACACTACCTCTCGGAAAATCCAGCTTTCTGCCGCTCTGCCTTAGCTCGCTACCAGCCGGCGGACTTTCTCTCCCTCGTGGAGAGCCACGGCATCGCCTGGCACGAAAAAAAAATGGGGCAACTCTTCTGCGATACCAGCTCACGCGAGATTATCACCATGCTTTTAGCCGAGGCGAATCAGGCCGGTGTCACCATAAATTACGACACCTCCATCGGCTCGGTAACTCGGCCAGAAAAATTTCACCTTGAGACATCCCGGGGCAAAGTTTCCAGCAATGCCCTAGTTGTTGCTACTGGTGGCCTCTCCTTTGCCAAGCTTGGCGCTTCCGATTTAGGCTACCGACTGGCTCGGCAATTCGGCCTCCGAGTGACCACCACCCGCCCTGGACTTGTCCCTCTGACCTTCGGCGAGAAGGCTCGCCCCATCTACGGTCCGCTCAGTGGAGTCTCTTTGCCAGTTAAGGTCCGCCACAAGGGAACCGAGTTCAGCGAGTCCCTCCTCATCACCCATCGCGGACTAAGCGGACCTGCCGTGCTCCAGATTTCCAGCTACTGGCGCGAGGGCGAACCACTCTCTTTCGACCTCCTCCCTACGGCCCTTGATCTTCCAATCCCGGGAAAAATTAATGCTCCCACTCAATTGTCGAGCATCTGGCCCAAAAGATTTTCTGAAACATGGTGTGCCGAGAACGTTCCAGATAAACCGGTTTCGCAGTGGACAGCCCGCGAAAGAGAATCAGTTCGTCGAGCAATGCATCACTGGGCACCCACTCTCAACGGCACCGAAGGCCACCCCAAAGCAGAGGTCACCCTCGGAGGAGTCGACACCCGCGACCTATCTTCCAAAAGCATGGAGGCACGGTCGGTTCCAGGCCTCTACTTCATCGGTGAAGTGGTGGATGTTACGGGATGGCTTGGCGGTTACAATTTCCAGTGGGCCTGGGCCAGCGCCCACGCCGCCGGCACCGCTATCTAAGGCCGGCCGCCGGCCCACCAAAGTCATCGCTCCGACTTGCGCAACTCCGCTTCAAGAAGCGCGGAGTAACGATAGGCCACTATCACTCCGGGCAAGTTTTTTGCAAGACGAAGCAACCTTGCCGCCTCCTCAAGTTGGCCCTGCCGCAAATAATACATAGCCAGGTACTCATAACCTTGGGCATTGTTGGGATCTCGGCCAATCGCCCGAAGAAAGACCGGAAAAGCCCGGGAAGATCCCCCCGATAAATCGAGAGCCCTAGCGTATTCCCGCTGAGCGTAAGCAAAGTAAGGCCTCTCCCGGACAGACTCATTAAAGTACTGCGCCGAGCGGCTATACCATTCCTTCTCAAGCAAGCGGGAAGATGCCACATTGCCCAAAACCGACGCAGATTCGCCGGCCAAAAGGAGCAGACGAGGATTGCTTGAGCTTAACCTCAGGCCCTCCATCGCTTGATCCCAAGCCTCTCCCGCGTCCCCAGAAATCAAAGCATTCTCCGCTTGGAGGGCATGCCTTTCTGCCGGAGCTTCTCCCCAAACCGAGTGAAAGAGAAAGACTCCAGGAACCGCCGGTAGGATAAGTGCCAGAGGTAAAAGCCATCGGGGACAAGGAGGAACAAAGGAGAATATCCTGCTATTACCCGCCCCGGCGAGCCATCCAGCACAAAGAGCCACCAGAAGAGCCACCGCTGGTATGTGCAGGCGGTAATCAAAAAAAGAATGAACCGCAACGGCTGAGAGGGCCGCAAGAGAGCCGGTCAACAAACCCAACTCCATGCTTTGCGGAGGCTGGCCGAAAGACGCGTGCTCTCGAGCCAAGCGCAGCGCTTTGCGCCAACCGGCAGCAAAGTGACAGGCAAAAAAAGTCAAACCGAGGAAAAGCCCGACTCGACCATATTCTACAAGCAACTGTAACCAGTCATTGTGCGCGTGAACCGGTCGCGAGGCAAAGTCTGTTGTGCGGTAGCGTGCCGCAAGTTGATCGAACATGTTGGCTCCAGCCCCCATCCAAGGATCCAGAGTCAGCATCGGCGGGATCATCCGAAGCCACAACCTCTCACGGAACTCATCAACCCCGATGATGGAAAGGCGCGACTGAATTAGAAAACTTTCGGTTCCGAGACTGAAGAC
>CAXMPH010000009.1:0-14902 GCA_964195055.1 uncultured Chthoniobacterales bacterium
TTGAGCATGAGACCTTCACCGGCGCCGGCTTGCTCGTACTCGATCTTGGCCATGATGTTATTGAGGTAATTAAGTGATTTAACCATGGGGCTGAGCGCCCCGTGGGAGATGCGCCGGGTGGCACAGGTGACCAACTTAAGTCCATTGTTATACATCTCATCCGGGTAGAGGGTGATGGTGGAGGCGATGATAAACACGTTTGGCTTGGGACAGCTCTTAGGGGACAAGCCCAAGGAACCCTCTCCCCGGGTCACCACAAGACGGACATACCCGTCCTCGAGCCCGTTGGCTCGGATGGTTTCCAGAACAGCGAGAGCCATGGCCTCGTGGTCGAGGGGAATCTCCATCGCGATGGCCTTGGCTGAGCGGTAGAGGCGCTTGACGTGGTCATCAAGGCGGAAGACGCGTCCGGCATAAAAACGGATACCTTCGAAGACGCCGTCACCATAGAGGAGACCGTGATCAAAAACTGAAACGGTGGCATTCTCTTTGGCAACTAGTTTTCCATTGAGATAAATTTTCATAAATAAAAAGCAGCCACTCCTATTACGCCTAGCGGCAGTCATTCAGATTGGACGCTGGCTAGAGGGAAGACAAGCAGGTCTGGGTTGGGCCCTCAGTTTCTTTTTAAGCGCTGGAGGAGGTCGGCAATGCAAGCGGTCCAGCCGGTCTGGTGGGAGGCCCCGAGACCCCGGCCGGTTTCGGCGTGGAAATACTCATGAAAAAGCAGAGGGTCGCCCTCGCGTCCTCCATCGCAGGGGCGGGTACCATCCGAACCGGGAAGAAACAGAGAAGTGAGGCGCTTGGTCAACTGATCGGCGATGCTGGCCATGGTCAGGTGACGTCCTGAGCCGGTGGGAAATTCGGCGGTGAGGGTGTCTCCGTAGTAGGTGTGGTATTTACGAAGAGATTCAATCAAGAGAAAATTAACCGGCATCCAGACCGGACCCCTCCAGTTAGAGTTTCCTCCAAAGAGGCCGGAGTTCGATTCGCCGGGGGCATAGTCGACCCGATAATGATGGCCGTTGACCTCAATTTGGAAAGGCTCGTCGCGATGGCGTAGTGAAAGCGACCGAACACCAAATGGTCCGAGAAATTCTTTTTCGTCCAGAATGGTAGCGAGAAGGCGCTCGAGGCGTGGACGTTCTAAAAGGGCGAAAATATGGACTCCGTCTTTGTTTTTCTCCCGCCAGCGACTGGCCCGATCGGCTAGGTTGGGGCGCCGTTCGAGAAACCAGCGCCAGTTTTTGACCAAAGGAGCGCCGAGGTCGGCCAGCTCTGCTGGAATTGTTTCAACCGCGAAAAAGGGGATGAGCCCACCGACCGAACGTAATTTGATGGGGAGGCGGCGGCCATCGGGAAGGTTGAGCTGGTCGTAGAAGAATCCTTCCTCTTCGTCCCATAGGTCTGACCCCTCTGAACCACCCAGATCGAGGGAGGATGAGATGTAGAGAAAGTGCATCAGAAATTTTCCGGCAAGTGGCTGGTAAGCCAAATCTTCTCGAGCCAGTTCCAGCGCGATTAGGAGCATGTTGAGGGCAAACATGGCCATCCAGCTGGTGCCATCGCTTTGAACGAGGTAACCGCCGCCAGGCGGGGGTTCGCTGCGATTGAAGGGGCTGGCATTGTCCAGTCCGAGAAATCCTCCGCCGAAGACTTCCAGCTGGTCGTCGGGCGAAGCGGAGTTAACCCACCAGGTGAAGTTGATCAGCATGGCGTGGAAGACGTGCTCAAGGAAGATGCGATCTGGTTTGCCGGAGCGGCGGGCGTCGGCAAAATAGGTGCGCAGGGCAGCCCAAGCATAGACGGGTGGATTGGGGTCGCCGAAATTCCACTCGTAGGCTGGAAGGCGCCCATTGGGGTGCATGTACCACTCCTTGAGGAGGAGTTTAAGCTGACTTTTTGCCAGAGCGGGGTCGGATAAGGAGAAGGGAATGGTGTGGAAAGCCAAATCCCAGCAGGCAAACCATGGGTACTCCCAGTCGTCCGGCATGGAAATGACGTCGTGGGCGATAAAATGTTTCCATTGCTGATTGCGGTGATTGGTTCGCTGGGGCGGAGGAAAGGCCGGATCACCAGAGAGCCAGGCGCTGACATCGTAGTGATAGAACTGCTTGTTCCATTCGATGCCGGCGAGGGCTTGCTCTTGGATGGTCTGTTCGGCTGCGCTCATTTTGGGGGCAGCGAGGTCAAGGTGAAAGGCGGCGCACTCGGCCGCCCGTTTTTTCATAACCCGGTCGAAATCCTTTACCTTCCATGACGGTCCTCCCTCCGGACGGAGGCGCAATTTGAGAGTCCATGTTTGACCCGGTCCGATTTCACTATGGTAAACAGGTGCGGCCTTGCTCCCGGTTTTCTTCGGGTTGACCGCACCCTTTTCGCCATTGATGAGGTGGCGGTGAAAAGCGTCCTTGGTGAAGGGCGAGGCGTTTGGGTCGCCAAAGAGTAGGGTGTTGTTCGTCTCATTCTCGGTGAAGAGAATTTCCTCCGGTTTTGGCCCCTCTAGCACCCAAAGCCCAAGGTCCTTTTCCTCGGCTCTGAGGAGGGAGTCCTTCGAATGGCTCAGTGAAACCGCTTTTGGCCGGGCTGGGTCCCACGACCAGCGGTTGCGGAACCAGAGGGTAGGGAGAATCCAGAGGGGTGCGGTATCCGGCCCTCGGTTGGTCGCGCGGATCTGAATGAGAATATCCTCCGGGGAGGCCTTGGCGTAGGACACCTCGAGATCAAAAAAACGGTTACCCTCGAAAATACCCGTGTCCGCCAGCTCGTACTCGGTTTCGTCGGCGGAGCGGTGGGCGTTTTCCGTCACCAGTTGCTCGTAGGGAAAAGTGCGGTGCGGGTACCGATAGAGGGCGCGCAACCACGATCCGGTGGGAGCCGCCTCGAGGAACCAGTAGTCTTCCTTGACGTCTTCGCCATGGTTCCCTTGCGGTCCGGTCAGGCCGAAGAATCGCTCTTTCAAGATGGGGTCTGCTCCGTTCCAGAAGGTGGGAGCAAAGCAGAGGCGCTGCTCCCGGTCGCAGATTCCGAAAATACCGTCCTCCCCCCATCGGTAGGCACGGCTCCGGGCTTGCTCGTGGGGGAAATAATTCCAGGCGTCACCATCGGTGCTGTAGTCCTCGCGCACCGTTCCCCATTGGCGGGATGAAATGTACGCTCCCCATTGCCGCCATGGGGAATGAGGACTGGGACTGGCGGCTAGCCGCTCGGCTTCCGCTTTCACGGTTTTACCTCCCCGAACCATCGGCTGATGCGTTCGAGCACCGCAGCTGTGTCCACGTCGTGCCAGAGGAGGTGGTGGCTCTGGGGATAAAAGACATGCTCCTTTTCCGCGGCGCCGAGGCTGTCGAAGAAGGATTGGCTTTGGTCGGGGCGGGTGAATGCATCATGACCGGCCGACAGCATTAGGGTGGGCACCTGCAAATGTGCCGCATTCTTTCGTGTCTCCTCCATGAGGTCGTGGAAACTGGTGAGAAATTTTAGACTGAAGCCATTGACGCGATGCGGGATGTTTTTCAAGTAGGCCATGTACTCATCGTCCGCCGTCAGGCGCGGGATCGATATTTTGTGGTGGACGAAGCGCATCGGTGAGAGCTTGACCCGCGGTACAACCTTGGCCGCCATGCCCATGGTGGAGATGAGCCAGCCGGGTACCGGGGTGCGGATTTCAGTGACCGGCACGGCGAGGACGAGGCGCTGCGGGTGCAGGGCTCGGTGGACCACCGCGTCCAGCGCCACCAGCGCACCCATGCTTTCACCCACCAGATGAATCGGCTCTTTCCCGATGGTGCTTTCGACAAAAGTTGTCAGGTCTGCCCGCCAGCCTTCCGTTTCCAGAAAATGTCCACAGCGTGTCGAATCAGGATCGAGCCCCTGACCGCGCAGGTTGATCGCCCAGACGGCGTAGCCCTCGGCGGAGAGGCGCTGACCGACCGGTCCAAAGTCCGCCGCTGCCCCACTCAATCCGTGGATGCAGAGTACGTGTTTCCTCGCCGGCATATCGTCCGGTTCCCAGACCAGTCCAGGGAAGGGTGTGCCGTCGGCACCGCGCCAAGTGAAGGACCGGGATCCTTGCGCCATTCGTTCGGCCGTCGTAAGGGATCCCGTTGTCATTGGATTATTTTCTCTGCCGCGGGACGGCGGGGCAAGGGTAAGCGTTGGCAGATGATGAGGTTGGGGGAACCATCAACGCCCCCAACTACAATTTTCCGCAACCATCCACCCCTGTCTGGGGTTTAACCTTCAAGATAAGCAGGTTGGTCTGGCCGAAAATATTTTTAATCCTAGGTCTGCCGGGCAGCCTTTATTTTTTAACTCCCATGAGCTTCCGAAATCTCATCAGTTCTTTTCTCCTCGTGCTTGCCGCGACCCCGCTCTCGTTGCCGGCTGTTTCTTTGCAGATCCCATGGGATGCCGCGATCAATCTGGACGCTAGGACCATCCAGATCAGGATGAATGGAGAGGATGGGGTGCAATATTTTGTCCGCTCCAAGGTCGATCTGACGGAGGGGGCGTGGATGTTGGTTGAGACCCCCTCTTCTGTTACCGGAACCGGCCAATCCGCTGATTTTGAGGTGACCTTGCCGGAGGACATGACCACCGGTGGTTTTTTCATGGCTGAGAGCGCCTATGAGCATCGGGCGCGTCTCTTTATCGAGAATTATCAAACCCAGCTGGAGGCGGGGGGTCCGTCTGTTCTGAGGCTTGGTGGGGTGGAGGTACAAAACGCCATCACCATCGAGGAGGACCGGGTGAATAACCGCATGGTTATCACCGGCAACGGGGTGCCGAACTATACCCCTAAAATTATGGGAATCAACGTGGCCAATGGTTTCAATGCGGCCAACTTTCAGAGCCTGAAGTTGAGCGTGAATAACCAGGGTGCTGGAGGGGCCAACAATCCCAACGCGGTCGAGGTCGCGCTTGAGACTTTTCTTATTCCTCTCGATCCAGTTATCAGCGAAACGGCCACGGATACTGCCCTCGGCACGGTCGGGGTGGCGGTTAACGGCATGCCCCTCTACAATCCGTTTGAGGATCAGAGCGAAACCTCGGCGGCAGGGCAGATCTTGGCTGGTTGCTGCGGACACCCTCAGATGGCAGGAGTCTATCACTACCATAAATATCCGACCTGCCTGAGACTGCTGCAGGGCGACGTCTGGCAGTCAGAAAAAGAAAAATGTGACCAGATTGATGCGATCCTTACCTCCAAGGGTCACTCGCCACTTATCGGTTATGCTCTGGACGGTTTCCCTGTCTACGGGCCTGTGGGCTGGGTAGATACAACCCAACAAAGCAAGCTGCTTCAGAGCAGTTACACCGGCCCAAATGATGGGGCGGGCAATCCGCAGTATCTAGCTAGCAGTGGCGACCTCGACGAGTGCAATGGCTTGGTTTCTCCGACGCCGGAATATCCCGAGGGGATTTACCACTATGTCATGAGCCTAGAAGCGAACCCCGACGGATCGGTCGTCCGTGAGATTAGTCCGTACTTTGGCTATGACGTGCGTAGTACTCTTTCGAAGCACGGTCTGGCGCCCTCTGCCTGGGATGACGATGCGATCTACTTGGAGGCTCTGCAGGTTGGTTTCACCGTCAATAGTATTTCTATTCCCGGGACAGACTCGTTTGGCACCTTTGTCGATTTCATCGAGAGCTTGCGGACCCTTCTGATTAGCGAGGGGCTTTCTGCCGTGGCTGAGGAGTTCGAAACGATGAAGGTTTCCTACCCCTTCACCATCCGGAAATACCGAGGCACTCCCTTTTATGGCGACGGCGGAGGCGGGGGTGTCGGGGCTGCTGGAGTAACCGCAATCAGCCCCACCTCAGGCGTACTGGGACTCTCATATTCTGTCACAATCACGCTTCAGGCACCGGCTGGTGCTCCCGGCCTGCCTCCTCTCGGAGCCCCGATTACGACCGCTTCGGTCGGTGGAATCGCGCTGCAGAGCCCCAGCAGGACCTCGCAAAACTCTGTCGCAGGGACATTGGTTCTTCCGCTGCCAACCCTTGCGGGTACCAAAGATGTCTCGATTACCTTCGCTGGGCCGCGGGGCCAGCCGGGGCCCTCCTTTTATGGTGTGGGCCTCTTCAGCGTTGCTCCCCAGTAAGCTGTTCCGGGGCATGTCCCGCGTGACATGACGCCTCTGGTCACGCAAACTTTTCCCGATGGAACTGCTCAACCTTAGTTATTTTGAGAAAGCTACTCGGGCTCAGAGGGGGTCTCGCACTGGTGCTACTTTTGCCGGCCGAGTCCCTAAAAGGGTCCTACTGCGTCCTAAGGGTGGGGGCTCGGGCAAGGCTCCGCCTTATTTCCTCCCTGAGACGCTCAAGGCCAACTTTGGCTTGGCTGTGGCGCTCTGTTTGGTTGGGACGGCTGGTCAGGTCGACCATTCTTTACCCGGCTGATGCGAGCGGTGATCCAGAGAGTGAAGCGGGCCTCGGTCACGGCCGAGGGTGCGCTGACTGGCTCGATCGGGCAGGGATTGGTTGTTCTGCTTGGGGTGGCGGAGAAGGACACCGTCGCCGACATTGCCTGGATCACGGATAAAATCACTCGGCTGAAACTTTTTTCTGATCGAGGAGGACAGATGAATCTCTCCGTTTCTAACATTGGTGGCGAGGTCATGGTGGTGAGTCAATTTACCCTCTTGGCCAGCACCCGCAAGGGGACCAAACCATCCTGGCATCGGGCGGCACCGCCGGAGATTGCCCGACCGCTCTATCATGATTTTTTGCGGAAGATGGAGGAATTAACCGGCCTTGCGGTGGCCGCTGGTAAGTTCGGCGCCGCCATGGAGGTCGAGCTGGTCAACGATGGGCCGGTGACCTTGGTACTCGATTCCTATCTCCGAGAATAAGTCAGTCAGAGGTTGCTCTAGGATGGGGGCTTGTCTATTTTTTCCACCCCGCTGCGAAGTGGCTCTTATGATAAAAAACACACACTCTTATTTGTTGATTGCTCCCGCGGCCCTGAGCCGTGGGTGGGCTGGATGGATCTTATCCGGAACGGTGGCTCGGACGGGCGGCCTCGAGTTGGCTTGGGCCGGTGTCTTTGATGCCTCCGCGCTGGCCATGACTTTAGGCTCGCCTACCAGCGGTGGCGCTTGGGGAGTTTTTGTTTTTCGGGGTGATGACGCGGTGACCAAATTGGTCTCTGCCGTTGGCTCGGCTGATCAACCAGGTTCTCTCTCCGCTATGCTGGGCCAGGAGATGCTCTACGCCCCAAGCGGTGATGTCGAAGCAGGGCTAGGTAAACTAGCCGAGGCACAGTCCTCTGAAACCGCTTTGAGCCGTCCGGTGGCCGCCGGAGCCGAGCGCTCGCTCGTCCTGATCAAACCGGACAACTTTCAATTTCCCGGCACCCGCCCTGGAGCTGTCCTCGACGTCTTTGCCCGCACGGGCATCCCCCTTCTCGCGATGAAGGTTCATCATATGTCCGTCTCGCAAGGGATGGAGTTCTACGGACCGGTGCTCGACGTTCTCGTGGAAAAATTCGGCTCGGAGAAGGGACGTACCCACTGGGAAAATATTGTCGAGTTCATGTCGGGTCTCCGGCCTTCCGCAGTTCCGGAGAACGAGCAGAGCAAGCCGGGTACTCAGAAAATTCTCGCCCTAGTCTTCGAGGGACCTGAAGCCATCAGCAAAATCCGGACAGTGCTCGGACCGACCGACCCAGCCAAAGCTGGTCCCGGGACGATTCGTAAGGAATTTGGTAGTAGCATCATGATCAACGCCGCTCATGCCTCCGATGCACCGGAAAATGCCGCCCACGAGATCGAACTTGTCAGAGTAGCGGACAATTCCCTGAAAGGATTCGTTGAATCCCTAGGATCCGCTGCCTAAATTGCTCATTCAACTTTTCAAATTACTCAATTATGGACCTCTCTTCTCACGCGATTCAACTTAGCCCCTCTCTTACCCTCGCCATCGACAGCAAAGCCAAGGCGATGCGAGCTGAAGGCCTCGATGTCTGCGGATTCGGTGCTGGCGAGCCCGACTTCGACACTCCCGAACATATCAAAGAAGCGGCGATCAAGGCTCTCCAAGACGGGTTTACTAAGTACACCCCGAGTGCTGGCTTGCCCGAACTGCGCACCGCGATCAGTGAGAAATTGGCGGCAGACAACGCGGTCGAATATTCTCCGAGTCAGATTGTCGTCAGCAATGGCGCGAAGCAGTCCTGCTTCAATGCCATCCTTGCCTGCTGTGAACCTGGCGATGAGGTGATCATTCCCGCTCCTTACTGGCTGAGCTATCCTGAGATGGTCAAATTGGCCGGTGCCGAACCAGTCATCGTTCCGACTACCGCGGAAAACTCCTACAAGATGACGGCGGAGCAGTTCGAGAACGCCATGACTCCGCGGACCAAGATGGTCATTCTCAATAGTCCGGGTAACCCGACGGGAGCTGTCTATAGTCGAGAGGAGATCGAGGCGATTGTCGAAGTGGCATTGACCGAGGACATCTTCATTCTTTCGGACGAAATCTACGAGAAGCTCATCTACGACGATGCTACCCACGTCAGTCCTGCTTCCCTCTCCAAGGAGGCCTATGATCTGACCATTACGATCAACGGCTTCAGCAAAGCCTACGCTATGACCGGTTGGCGCCTCGGGTATCTCGGCGCTCCTGTAGAAGTGGCTAAGGTCATTGATTCGCTCCAGAGCCACAGTACCTCAGGTCCTAACTCTTTTGCTCAGAAAGGGGCGGTGGCCGCGCTCAAGGGCTCCCAGCAGTGTGTCTCCGACATGCGGGAAGAATTCAATATTCGTCGCGAATACATGTACGAGCGTCTCGCTTCCATTCCCAGTGTTTCCACGGTTAAGCCACTTGGCGCTTTCTACATGTTAGCCAATATCTCGAAGTTCGGATTCAGCTCGACCAACTTTTCCGAACGTCTACTGAGCAAGGCCGAGGTTGCGGTGGTTCCCGGTGTTGCCTTCGGTGATGACCAAACTATCCGGCTCAGCTATGCCACTGCACTTGAGACGATCAAGACCGGTCTAGACCGTCTTGAGCAATTCTGTCGCACCATCTGAGGGTTCGGGCGTAACAAATCGGGATTGCCGCGAGGCTCCTCCCTTTCAATGATAAGGCCATGCTGGAACTAATGCAGAAAGGCGGCCCTGTTATGTGGGTCATATTCGTCGTGAGTGTGATCGGGGTGGCGGTCTTTTTTGAACGGATAATCTACCTGCACCGTGCCCAAGTCCGTCTCGATGAATTTCTTCGGGGACTAGCCAACCTAATTAAGAAGGACCGTTATGAGGAGGCGCGCACTCAGTGCTTATCCACCCCTGGACCAGTGGCCCGGGTGGCGCTCAGCGCTGTGCTGGCTAGGGAATGTGCCCGCTCTGAGTTGCGCGACATTGTCCAAGAAGCGGGACAACTCGAGGTTCCGAGGTTGGAGAGGCACCTGCTCCTGCTCACCAGCATAGTCTACATTGCTCCCTTGCTCGGGCTGCTCGGCACCGTTCTTGGCTTGCTGGAGGCTTTTTATCTGATTTCCACCCAAGGCGGTTATGCCACTGTCTTAGAATTGTCCGGGGCGATTTACCAGAGTCTGATCACCGCTGCCGCTGGTTTGGCTGTCTCCATTCCGGCCGTTGTCGGGGTGAGTTATCTTTCCTCTCGGGTGAAAGATTTGCTCCATGAGATGGAGCGCGCCGGGATCGAGATGGTCAATCTCTTGAAAAACCGGACTCTCCCCACGGTGGAGAGTCTTGCTCGGGAGAGTGAGCCGAGTGAGGAACGATGAAGCTGGAACCCACGGTGCGTTTGCGCGGGCTTGTTCCGGTCTTCTCCGGGACTCTCACAGTGGTCCTCATTCTGGTGTTCTTCATTCTACTTTCGACCTCCTTTCTTCTGCAGCCTGGGGTGGCCGTCGACTTACCCGCATCGCGCTTTCTCCTGCCGGCGATGCAGGATCCTCTCATTGTGGCGGTAACCGCGGCGCCCAGAGCAGCCATTTACTTCGAGGATCGCATGGTCAAGCCGGAGTTGCTGGGGGGGCGTTTCGACGAGAGGCGGATGGCCTCCACTCACGTGGTAATCATGGCTGACGAAAGGGCTCCGCTTCGTATTGTGGCTGAGGTTACCCAGCTGGCCCTCGACCGTGGATTTTCCGTCGCCTTGGCCACCACTCGCCAGACCAAGCCATGATCCTGGCTGACCGCCTTCTTTACGTTTTCCACTGGCCGACGGTGTATCCGATCCGCTTGCTTCTGCCGGCCATGATTATCATTTCGCTGGTTTTGCATCTGTCCGCTTTTTGGCTTCTGCCCGCGGAGGTGCCTTCGCCCAAGGCACCTCAGCCACCCCTGCCTGCCAAAATCACCCTTCTGACAGATGTGGCTAGCGGACTGCTGGCGGCTCGCGATCCTTCTTGGTTAGAACCGGGGAGGTTCCGTGATCGATTGCTCACCTTGCCCCAGCCAGCACCGACATGGCGGGCTTTGCAACTGGATCTCCCTTCCTTGGTGCCGGCACCGTCCGAGGTGCTGCCTCGAGCATGGGTACCCTCCTTGCCCCCTCTCTCGGTGCAGGCACGCTTTGAGCCGAGAACCCCAGTTTTGCCAAACGATCTAGCTCCCCTTGTCGTGCGTTTTGATCCGGTGGGTCCGGAGGTTACCGATGATGTCATGGATCGATTGCGGGTTGCCGCTCCCGAGGATTCCCCGGGGCGCCCGACCGAGTTGCTCCTAGTACTCGGAGCGGCGGGAGAGGCTCGTCACGTTTGGCTCCTCCAGAGCTGTGGCGATCCCGTCCTCGATTCCGCCGCCCAAAGGGCTATCAGGAGATCTCGTTTTGGGGCTTGGCAGGGTGGTTATCAGGGGGTGCTGCGCATTATCTGGGGTGCCCCGGAGGCAAAGCCGTGAGAGGGAATGATTTATTTGTTTTGCCGCTGCTTTATTCCGGCCTTTTTCTTGCCGTAGTATTCTTGCTCTGGCTACTCTATGAATGGAGCAGGGCTAGGCAAAGACGTCAGCAGTGGCGTGGGTTGTGCCAGTGTCGGCTTTGCGCTCAGTGGGTAAGGCACTCGGGAAAAGACACCCTTTTTCGTTGTCCTTCCTGTGGAGCACTCAACGAACAAAATTCAATCAACGATATCTAAAATTTATGGGCATGTGGATAGGACGGAATCGCAAAGCGCGGGTAACTTACGGATTTGATGAGATTGCTCTGGTCCCAGGATCGGTAACCATCAATCCTAACGAGGTAGATATCGGGTGGGAAATTCCTCGACCGGACGGTTCCGCCCTGTCGTTGGCTCTTCCGGTGCTGGCCAGCGCCATGGATGGCGTGGTCGATACCCGTTTCGCTATTGCCATGGGTAAACTAGGCGGACTCGCCGTGCTCAATCTCGAAGGATTGCAAGTTCGCTACGAGGACGCGGATGCCGTGCTCGCCGAGGTGCTTTCTTCGGATAAAGACAAGGTTACCGAATTATTGCAGAAAATTTACGCGGAGCCGGTTAAGGAGGCGTTAATCTCCCAAAGAATTCGCGAAATTAAGGACGCTGGGGTGATCGCTGCGGTCAGCGCCATTCCGCAAAAGGCTGCTCGCTACGGTGCCATCGCTGAGGAGGCCGGGGTGGATGCCTTTGTCGTGCAGAGCACGGTTTCGACGGCCCGTCATATTTCGACGGAATACAAGATGCTCGATTTGGCGGAATTTTGCAGCGAGATGAAGTGCCCCGTTTTGGTTGGGAATACGGTTACCTACGACGTCACCCTGGAAATTATGGGATGTGGTGTTGCCGGTGTGCTCGTCGGTGTCGGTCCAGGGGCCGCCTGCACCTCACGCGGGGTGCTCGGACTGGGCGTTCCCCAAGTCACCGCCACGGTGGATTGCGCCGCCGCCCGGGATGCTCATTTCAAGAAAACTGGCCGTTACATTCCTATCATCACCGACGGGGGGATGAACAAGGGGGGTGACGTCTGCAAGGCTCTGGCCTGCGGTTCGGATGCGGTGATGGTCGGAAGCGCTTTTGCCAAAGCCGAGGAAGCTCCAGGACGAGGTTACCACTGGGGCATGGCTACCCCTCACGCTAATCTGCCGCGTGGGACCCGGATTGAAGTGGGAATTTCTGGCACCCTTCAACAGATTTTATTCGGGCCTGCTGGGGTTGACGATGGCAGTCAAAATCTCATCGGGGCTATCACTACCTGCATGGGTAATGTGGGAGCGGCCAGCCTGAAAGAGTTTCAAGAGACGGAGATTATCATTGCTCCATCAATCAAATCTGAGGGAAAACTTTTCCAAATGGTACAGCATGTCGGCATGGCCCGCGGGCGGTGAGGCAGATTGTGACTCGCCAAGGGGCGGGTTCTTAGGTTAAGCAAACAAACTTTATTTTATGAGCGAACGCCGTGTTGTTATCACAGGTCTCGGGGTAATCAGCCCAGTAGGCAATGATTTGGAATCTTTTTGGCAAAGCATTCAAGCTGGACGAAGCGGGGTCTCTCGCTACACCGCTTTTGATTCTGAGAAATTCGACAGTAAAATTGCGGGCGAGGTGAGAGACTTTGATCCCAAGCCATTTTATAAGAATCCCAAGGATGTCCGTCGGAGCGATCGCTACACCCAATTTGCGGTAGCTGCGACAAAAATGGGTATCAATGACTCGGGTCTAGACCTCTCGGCGGTCGACCTCGATCGCGCGGGGGTGATGATTGGCAGCGGGGTGGGCGGATTGGCCACGATGGAGGAGCAAGTAACGAAAATGCTCACTCGAGGACCCAATCGCACCTCTCCCTTCATGATCGCCATGATGATCAGCAACATGGCGAGTGGCTTTATCTCCATGGAATATGGGTTGCGTGGGCCGAATATGGCGATTGTTACTGCCTGTGCCACCGCCAATCACTGCATGGGTGAGGCTTGGCGTATCATCAAGTTCGGCGACGCCGACGTCATGATCACCGGCGGTAGTGAGGCTTGCATTGTCCCAGTTGGAATTGCTGGATTTTGTTCTATGCGGGCGTTGAGCACCCTCAACGATGACCCAGAGCGCGCCTCGCGTCCTTTCGATAAGGATCGAGATGGCTTCGTCATGGGCGAAGGTGCTGGGGTGGTTGTTCTCGAGGAATATGAGCACGCAAAAAAACGTGGGGCAAAAATTTACTGCGAACTCGCTGGGTATGGTCTGACCGCCGACGCCTACCACATGACGGCCCCCCTCCCTGAGGGCGAGGGGGCGGCCCGGTGCATGGCCATGGCGATGAAGCATGCCAAAGTTAATCCAGAGGAGGTCGACTACATCAACGCCCATGGTACCTCGACCCCCATCGGAGATATTTGTGAGACCAAGGCGATGAAAAAGGCCTTTGGTCAGCACGCCAGCAATGGCCTGCTCGTCAGTTCGACCAAGTCGATGACCGGTCACCTTCTTGGGGCGGCCGGGGCGGTGGAAATGGCAGCCTGTGTCATGGCGATGCGCGACGGCATCATCCCGCCAACGATCAACCTTGATAATCCCGATCCCGAGTGCGACCTCGACTACGTTCCCCACACGGCTCGGGAGAAAAAAGTCAAAACTGTCATCAGCAATTCCTTTGGCTTTGGTGGTCATAATTCGTCGGTCCTCATCAAGGCTATCTGATGCCGGAAAAAGATGGTGCAGAGGCAGGTCTTTCCCCGGAATTTGCTGGCGGAGAGTTCCCTGATCTGCCGGCGGAGTTAACCGATTTCCGCCCCCAAGTTGCTCTGGTCCTCGGTTCGGGTCTCGGTGGATTTGTGGAGGCCTGCCGTCCATTATTCGAGGTCTCTTACGCCAATATCCCTGGATTGCCCGAATCGAAAGTTCCGGGTCATGCCGGTAAATTTGTCGGGGCTACCTTGGCTGGGGTTCCGCTCCTGCTGGCTCTTGGTCGGGTCCATTACTATGAAGGACACACCGCGAGGCAGGTTGCGTCCCATGTCCGCCTCATGGCGGCGCTCCGTCCATCGATGCTGGTCCTGACCAATGCCGCCGGCACGCTCAATCCAGCCTTCCCTCCCGGCGAGTGGATGATGCTGCGCGATCACTTGAATCTTACGGGGGCGTCTCCTTTATCGGGCGGTCCGAACTTTTTCGACATGTCGGAAGTCTATGGGGCGGATAGTCGGGAAAGATTGCAAGGATTGGCCCAAGAGCAAGGGGTTCCCCTGCATCAGGGGGTTTATGCCTGTGTCCCCGGACCTCAGTACGAAACTCCGGCCGAGGTGAGGATGCTGCGCACCTTAGGGGCCGATGCCGTCGGCATGTCTACAGTTTTCGAGGCCATGCAAGCGCGTGCCCTCGGGCTCAAAGTTATGGCATTTTCCTGTCTAACCAATTGGGCGGCAGGGGTCACCGGCGCGCCGCTTTCTCATGAAGAGGTGATGGCAACCGGCCGGGGAGCGGCTGCGGTTCTCAGCCGTCTTCTGGGAGGGTTTCTTCAGCAAAGTCGTCAGCCCGAGGAACCATTCGCCGAGTGAGTCCTGCTTTCCCCTCCCGCAAGTTCTCTGTTAGAATTGAAGCTTGTTATGGATGATGTCGTCGAAGAAGAGGAGGTCCTTGATGAAGATCTGGTTGCCTTGACCCAGGGGGGAGATCCGCGTGCCTTCGATGACTTGGTGCGCAAGTACAGTCCTCGCCTTTACGGCCTCGTCTACAACATGACCTCGAATCATGAGGACACTAGCGATCTCCTTCAGGATATTTTCTCCAAAGCGTACCGATCGATCAAAGGGTTCAAGGGAAAATCCAGCTTCTACACTTGGCTGCACACCATTGCTACCAATATGACAATCAATTTTCTGAAAAAGCGGTCGCGCACCTACAAGATGAGTCTTGATGATGTCGATAACGGGGTACATAACGACCCGATTTTTATTGAGATGACCTCCGGCCCGGATGCCAGACGGGAAGTGAACC